>NZ_JACJPU010000011.1:0-118064 GCF_014696235.1 Sphaerospermopsis sp. FACHB-1194
TATTTGTCAGAAAATCACTCAATACGCCTTTGATAGTTTAGGTGAGGCTTTCCAGAGATTTTTTAAAGGACAGTCTAAATATCCCAACTTCAAAAAGAAAGGGAAAAATGATAGTTTTACAATTGATAATGGTGGTAAACCAATTCCTGTAGGTGGCACATCAATAAAACTACCAACAATTGGATGGGTAAAAACTTATGAAGGATTACCTCATACCACCTGCAAAAGTATTACTATTTCTAGGACTGCTGATAGCTGGTACATAGCTTTTTCTTATGAACAAGAATGTCGACCAACTATTAAAAAACATGATGCTGTTGGTGTTGATTTGGGAGTAAAGGAACTAGCTATTCTTAGCACTGGTATTACTTTTGCTAATCCTAAACACTACAAACAGAACTTAGCTAAACTGCAAAGATTATCTAATATCTACTCTAAAAAGGCTTCATGTTCAAGCAATAAGCATAAAGCCAAAATTAAACTAGCTAGACATCATGCGAGAATAGCAAACCTGAGAAAAGATACTCTTCACAAAATCACTACTTACTTATGCAAAAACCACGCGAAGATAGTAGTAGAAGATTTGAATGTTTCAGGGATGTTATCAAACCATAAATTAGCCCAAGCAATAGCTGATTGTGGGTTTCATGAGTTTAAGCGTCAGCTAGAATATAAAGCTAAAAAGTTTGGTTGTGAAATTATAATTGCTGATAGATTTTATCCATCAAGTAAAACCTGTTCTCGATGTGGGCATAAAAAAGAAAATCTTTCTTTATCCGAAAGAATTTATTGCTGTGAGAACTGTGGTTTTGAGATAGATAGGGATCTAAACGCTGCAATTAATTTATCGCGTTTGGCTAAAGCGTGAAAGTCTACCGAGGGATAACTGCTCCCATGCTCCCGTTGAAGTAGAAAGTAAAGTCTAGTTTTGTCTAGGTTTTATATAGCAGTTAAAAATCTCGTAGTGTATGAATTTCATGAACAGTTTTGTATCTCATTCAACTGCATACCGTTATAATCATGGAAAAACCTCAGCATCAACCTGGAAAAACCTCCCGTCGTGGTTTTTTGGGCAAGGCATTAACAACAGCTGGTACAGTCATAGCTGCACCTGCAATACTCAACCAGACTAATGTAGCTAAAGAGACTACCCAAGCAAGCACAGGTGAAATGAATATCACACTCAAAATCAATGGAAAGGCAGAATCTTTAACCATTGAACCCCGTGTTACCCTCCTGGATACTCTCCGGGAAAATATGGGATTGGTAGGTAGTAAAAAAGGCTGTGATCATGGACAGTGTGGAGCTTGTACAGTTCTTATAGATGGACAACGAGTTTATTCTTGTTTGTCTTTGGCAGTGATGCAGGAAGGAAAGGAAATAGTCACCATAGAAGGACTAGGAAAGGGTGATACTCTCCATCCCATGCAAACAGCTTTTATTGAAAATGACGGTTTTCAATGTGGTTACTGCACCCCAGGACAAATTTGCGCCTCTGTGGCTCTTGTGGAAGAAGTAAAACGCGGTTGTGGAAGTGCTGTTACGGCTGATTTAAACAAACCACCGCAATTAGCAGAACTTTCAGAAGCGGAAATCAAAGAAAGATTAAGTGGTAATCTTTGTCGGTGTAGTGCTTACAACGGCATTGTCGCCGCAGTACAACAGGTAACAGGACAAAAACCCCCCTCTCCCAACGCCCATATTATGGTCAGTGAATCTCAGGAGGTGCAAGCATCATGAATAACTTTACCTATACTCGCGCTACCTCTGTAAAAGATGCCGTTCAACGAGCAACAAGTGATAAAAATTCCCTGTTTATTGGTGGGGGAACAAATGTAGTTGATCGCCTCAAAGCCTTTCTAGATGAACCATCCCAACTGATAGACATTTCTCGCTTGCAGATGCAAAGTATAGAAAGGATGACTAATGGTTGGCGGGTGGGAGCTTTGGTAACAAATACAGCATTAGCTGATCATCCGGAAATTCGCCGCAATTATCCTTTTTTATCCAGAGCAATTCTTTCTGGTGCATCGCAACAAATCCGCAACGTGGCTACTGTGGGGGGTAATCTTTTACAAAGAACTCGCTGTCCTTATTATTACGATACTGCTTTTGCTTGTAATAAACGTGAACCGGGAAGCGGTTGTCCAGCAGCAACGGGGATAAACCGGATGCACGCTATTCTCGGTGCAAGTGAAGAATGTGTAGCTGTGCATCCTTCAGATATGTGTGTAGCTTTGGCCGCTTTAGATGCGGTGGTGGAAGTGGAAGGACCCAAAGGTAAACGACAAATACCTTTTGTGAATTTTCATCGTTTACCAGAAAACACACCCCAAAAAGATAGTAATTTAGAAGCGGGGGAATTAATCACCGCCATTATTTTACCGCCTTTATCCTGGGCGAAATCAGGAGTTTATTTAAAACTGCGCGATCGCACTTCCTACTCTTTTGCTTTAATATCAGTGGCAGCAGCTTTAGAAGTTGCGGGTGACAAAATAAAAGATGTCCGTTTAGCAATGGGTGGAGTCGCACATAAACCTTGGCGTGCTAACGAAGCAGAAAAGTTTTTAATCGGTAAACCTGCGGATATTACCACATTTACCCAAGCTGCAAATATCGCCTTACAAGGAGCAAAACCTTTAGCTCACAACGGTTACAAAATAGACATGACAAAACGGGCAATTCGTCGCGCTCTCATGGTTTCGGCTCAAGGTGGAGGTATAGTATAGTTATGAATAAGGTTATAGGAACAGGCATTAACCGCAAAGATGGACTAGCAAAGGTGACAGGTGCTGCAACCTACGCCGCAGAACATCAAATACCCAACTTAGTGCATGGTTATTTAGTCACTGCTAGTATTGCCAAAGGACGGATCAAAAATATTGATATCCAAGCAGCAGCAAAAGCAAAGGGTGTGATAGCGGTTTTTACCCATAAAAACGCCCCGCAAATTTCTAAACCTAGTAACAATTTTATCAATTCTAAAATTTACGAAGCTCGCCTACCCTTAGCAGATGAGCAAATTCATTACGCAGGACAAATAATAGGTTTGGTAGTAGCGGATACCTTTGAAAGAGCTAGAGACGCAGCCCATTTAGTCAAAGTTGAATATATCAAAGATACACCGAGTTTAGACCCGGAAAAAGTCTCCTTGAAAAATGCTCCTTCCATGTTTGGGGGAGAGATGAAATTGGAAAAAGGGAGCTTTGCTACTAGTAATTCTACAGACGCAATGACAGGTGCAGCAGCTAAAATTACAGCCACCTACAAAACTTCCACGGAACTGCACGCACCAATGGAACCTCATGCCATTATCGCCCAGTGGCAAAATTCCAGTTCACTGACTATTTATGAACCAACCCAGTGGGTAGGGGGTAGTCAACGCACCTATTCAGAACTGTTCGGACTAGCACCAGAGCAGGTAAGAATTATTACGCCTTTTTTGGGTGGTGGTTTTGGTTCTAAAGCTTTTCCTTGGCCGCATGGTATTCTTTGTGCAGCAGCAGCACGTAAATTGCAACGTCCGCTCAAAGTGGTTCTCAGCAGACGACAAATGACAGCAAATGCTGGACACCGTTCGCAAACCGAGCAAACAGTGAGTTTAGCTGCTAATGCTGATGGGAGTTTACAGGGCATTGAACATACAGCCAAATCTTTTACTTCTACGGTTGATGTTTTTACTGAACCTTGTACAAATATAACTCCTGTGATGTATGCTACTCCAAATTTGCGAACTCAGCAATTATTGGGAGTGTTAAATGTGGGGACACCGACTTTTATGCGTGCGCCCGGAGAAACCCCCGGTATGTATGCTTTAGAGTCGGCTATGGATGAGTTAGCTTGGGAATTGGGGATAGATCCGGTAGAATTACGGTTAAGGAATGAAACTAAAGAACATCAAAGTCGGGGTTTACCTTTCTCTGCTAAACATTTTGCCCAATGTTTGCGAGTGGGTGCAGAAAAGTTTGGTTGGCAAAATAGACCGAAAAAAGTGCGATCGCTCAACCGTGATGGTAAATTGATAGGCTGGGGTATGGCTGCTGCAACTTTTCCGGGTTTACAAAGTACAGCAACGGTAAAAGTCAGGCTTTTAGCTGATGGTACTGCCCATGTTCTCACCAGTGGTAATGATATGGGTACTGGTGCATATACCATTGTGGCGGGTACGGCGGCTGAGTTTTTGGGGCTACCGGTGGAAAAGGTGAAGGTAGAATTAGGTGACTCGTTGTTTCCTAATGGTGGTATTGCTGGTGGTTCGCAAATGACGGCAAATTTGATACCGGCGGTGATGACAGCTTGTGAGGAAGTGCTGAAAACTGCCCAAGCTAAAAATGCCCAGGAAGCGTTTGCAAGTCTGCGTCAGTCTCAACGGGCTGCTTTTGAAGCTACGGGTACTTCTGCTGGTAGTGAAGCGGCTAATAAATGGGCTTTTCAGTCTTGGGGCGCTCATTTTTGTGAGGTGAGTGTGGATGAGGAGATCGGGCGTTTACAGGTGACGCGCTGGGTGTCGGTGATGAATATCGGACAGGTGATGAATGCTAAAACTGCCGCTTCTCAGATCCGTGGGGGTGTAATTATGGGTATTGGTCATGCTTTAATGGAGGAGTGCTTGTTTGATCCGAATATCGGTTATCCGGTGGTTTATGATCTGGCTACTTATCATTATCCCACCCATGCAGATATTCCCAGAATTGATGTGACTTTTGTGGGTGAACCTGATTTGAATTTTAACCGGGCTGGGGTGCGCGGTGTGGGGGAAATTGGTATTACTGGTGTGGCGGCGGCTATTACTAATGCTGTTTTTCATGCTACGGGTAAGCGGTTAAGGGAGTTACCAATTACACCGGATAAGTTGGTTTAGTGCTGTTTGTGTGGGAAATATTTTTTCTCACGCAGAGGCGCAGAGTCGCAGAGGAGGAGGAAGGGAGTTTTTCAGAAAGTTGTCGTTGAGTCTTGACAAGATTTTTATGGTGTTGTAGGATTATGTTATGGGTGGAAAAGAGTGCGCCCATATATAACGGGTTGGGAAAAACTCAAGTTTGATTTTTCAAGAGAATGAACCACGAAGAACACGAAGAACACGAAGGTAAGAGAGTTTGAGAGAGTTTTTCTGTGAGTCTGGGAATTTGGCGATCGCATCCTCTACATCCTTTAATCCTGAAAATCCTGATTCTGACAAAAAAAATCCCAAATTCCCAAAAACCATCATTAAATAACATCCTGAAAATCCTTTAATCCTGGACATCCTGATTCAGACAAAAAAAGCTACACTATATATAGTAAAAACTCATAGCATCACCAGGTGAGGGGAAGATGGCATTTTTCACCCCAGGACAAAAAATCAAACGCGGACAATATGAGATCATTGAAATCCTGGGACAAGGTGGGTTTGGTGTCACCTATCTTGCAAAAGATGATAAACGTAAAACCCAAGTCGCTATCAAAAGTCTCAATGTCTTGTTTTTACAACAACGTTATCGAGACAAACGTGGAAACTCAGAAGGTTTTGCAGAATTTTTAGCAGAGGAACGAGGTAAGTTTAATACCGAAGCGATAAAGTTAGCGACTTTTGATCATCCCCACATCGTCAAGGTTTATCCAGAACTATTTGAAGAAAATGGTTTACCTTGTATGGTAATGGAATATATTAAAGGTAAAAACTTAGAACAATATTTATGGTCAAATGGTGTTTTTAGTGAAAGTGCGGGTTTAGCAATTATCCAACAAATAGGATCTGCACTAGATTATATTCATGGTCGCAATTATTTACATCGAGATATTAAACCTGCCAACATTTTACTCCGAGAATCAGACAAAAAAGCCATATTAATTGATTTCGGGTTAGCGCGGGAAGTCAACTTTGCAGAAAGCATGAGTTTAACAAATGCGAAAACTCCCGTTTTTGCACCACCAGAACAGTTTGAAAACCGCAGTAACTTCACTCCTGCATTAGATATTTATTCCCTCGCTGCTACATTATATGTAATTATCGCGGTTCAAGAACCACCTTTCATCCCTCTACCTAGTCCTTATCTCAATGCGAAGATTATGCTAGATTTGAAAATGGCTATTGAACCACCAAAAAAATCTCATCCTCACATTAGTGATCAGGTAAGTGATGCTATTCTCAAGGGGATGGAGTTGGACTATAGAAAACGTCCCCAGTCTATCAAAGAATGGTTTATTGATTTAGGCATTCAAACAGAAACACCAAAACAACAACCAAAACAACAACAACAAAATAATAATTTTCTCAAAACCTTCACCTTTGAAGTTGTCACCACCAACCGCAAAGGAGAAATAATACAACGACGCAACCACTCCGCAAGATATTTTGTAGAAGACTTGGGAAATGGGGTGATGTTGGAAATGGTGGAAATACCCGCAGGAACTTTTATCATGGGTTCACCGGAAAATGAAGCGGGAAGATACGATCATGAAAGTCCTCAACATCAAGTTTCTGTTCCCAGTTTCTTTATGGGTAAATATCCCTTGACCCAAGCACAATATCAAGCTATCATGGGAAAGAATCCATCTGACTTCAAAGGTAGTAATGGTTCGACTTTGGTTCGACTTCGCTCACCAACCACGCTCACCAAACACCGACCTGTTGAAACAGTAAGTTGGAATGATGCGGTTACATTTTGCCAAAAGTTAAGCCAAAAAACAGGTAAAAACTATAAGTTGCCCAGTGAAGCACAATGGGAGTATGCTTGTAGAGCGGGAACAACTACACCTTTTTATTTTGGTGCAAGTATTACCCCAGATTTGGTAAACTATAATGGTGACAATACCTACGCTGATGCACCGAAGGGAGAATATCGAAAACAAACCACTGATGTAGGTTCTTTTCCCCCTAATGCTTTTGGTTTGTATGATATGCACGGTAATGTCTGGGAGTGGTGTGAAGATGACTGGCAGAAAAATTATATAAATGCGCCTATAGATGGTAGTGCATTGATTAATCTAGGCGAACACAAGCTGCTGCGCGGTGGTTCTTGGTTCGGCGATCCTGGTGTTTGCCGTTCGGCGCGTCGCAACTTTGATGATGCGGGCTTCGACTACAACCTCCTCGGTTTTCGTGTTGTGTGTGGTGCTGCGTGGACTTGGTAGCACTTTATACTTTTGCCCTTTTGCCCTCTACCCTTCTTTCCTTTTCCCTTTTCTATCGCCTTCGGCGATCAATTTTTTTTCAGAAAAATAGATGTGTGTTTTTTGTGGAAGTTGTGTTTTGAGAATCTGAGAATTTGAAAATACGTTATATATGGGCGCACTCTTTTCCACCTATAACATAAGGATAATAGAAGTTATGATTTTTGTCAAGGGTTTAGATCCCCGACTTCTGTAGTAAATTTATGATTTGATGAGAAAATATTGGTATAAGTCGGGGTTCTGGAGATTCAGACAGAAAATGTTAAAATTACTGTATATTGCTTTAGGGTTCAGGTATGACAAACAAGACATTATTAACTATTCAACCTAACCTGTATGAAGAAGATTATTATTTGTGGATAGAAACCACTCTCAAACAAATACAAAATCAAGATATTGAAAATTTAGATTGGCAACATTTAGCAGAAGAGATTGAAGCTTTGGGAATTGAACAAAGACGAAAAGTAGAAAGTTACCTGAAGCAGTTATTAATTCATCTTCTGCTGTATTATTATTCGGAAAGTGAACGAGAATTTTGTCAGTGCGGTTGGAAAAATGAAATTGCTAATTTCCGAGATGAGTTAGAATTTTCTTGTCGTTCAAAAACACTATATAGGGGTTGCTGAGAAAGTCTTTCCGTGAGGGCATAGGAGTCAGGAGTCAGGAGTCAGGAGTCAGGAGAAGATTTGAAAATTTCTTTGCCATCTCTTGAAATCCCAAAAAATGCACACTTTTTCCGGTATACCCTTCCAAACCCTTGCACTAATTTCTGTGTTTATCAGCCTCTAACCTTTGATATATCAAGGTTTTAGGTTTATTCAGCAAACACTATATAATTATTTTTTGGGTTGTTTAGATGCTGTTTATCTCAAAGCGAAAAGACAAGCAATTAATAAAACAGGTTTACCAAGTGCAACTTTTCCTGAACAATGTCCTTTTACTCCTGAAGAAATTTTAAATAGTGATTATTTTCCTGATTCAGACAAAAACGAGAATTAACTATAATTTATCATCATCAAAATACCCAATATTATCACTCCTGCTAAAATTGATAAATTCCGAGTAGTTCTATTGCTTTTATGCAATATTTCCCAATACGATAACTCATGATTTTGAATCAATAAAAAGCAATGAGGAGAAAATAAAAACGGAAATAACCGATTTAAAAGTAACCGCAAAAAGAAATTAATACTCCATAATCTTTTTTGTACTTGATCCTGATTATACTGCCAAGGATAACCAATTTGTACTAAACGAATTAAAGCTTTAATATCCAGTTCACGTAAGTTTTGATAACGTGGAAGTGCAGCAGTAAGATTATCTTGAGTTTCTTGTAAAATTTCCTGGAAAATATAAATATCTTCCAATGCAGAATTAACACCTTGTCCAATATCAGGGGGGAAACAATGCACCGCATCCCCTAATAAAATTACTGCTGTTCCTTGGTTATCTTCGGGTTTGCCAAAAATTTGATATAATCCTGAACAATATTGAGGAACAGGAAATTTACCACCTTCACTAAATGTAAATCTGGCAATTTCTTCAGAAGAGATGATTTTTTCTACAGGAAGTTGGGGAAATGCTTGTTTAAAAAATTCCTCAACTTCTACTGGTGTTGATAATTGCCAAATTTGATGGTTTGGGTAGGTAATAATATTCGCTGTTCTGGGTTGTTGGGGATTTTTGAAAGGTAATAAACCTAAAGAAATTGCTTTTTTAGGTTCTTTAAAACTTGACCGAATCGCATAAGCCATTGTAGATTGTGATAAATCCCCCTCTGTTTCTGATAAGGGAAATTGAGGAGGTAAGGTCAAAACTTTGTATTTTAACCCAGCACTAGGAGAAGGAAATTTTTGCATTTCAAATAAATTTGATTCTCCTGATATTTCAGACAATGTTTTTCTGACAATGGAATTTAAACCATCACAACCTAAGATTAAATTAGGAACAAAAGATACTGGTTCTTGATTTTGAGATTTGGTAATAACTTCTAACTGTTCTGAATTTTGCGAATGGGGTTTAATTTCTACACATTCAGTTTTAAATAAAACTTGAATTTTATCTTGCCAATTTTGCTGAATTTCTTGGTAAAGTAATTCTACAAAAGCTGCTCTAGGTAGCCAATAAGCTGTTTTGCGTTTAGAATCAGCAATAGGTAGTTTTGTGGTTTTACGTATTCCGTCTTTTTGAATGACAGTTAAGTAAAATTCAGTATTAGGAACACTTAAATCCGCAAGTTTATCAGTTATTCCTAAAAAATCTGTTAGTTTTTGTCCTCTTCCATCAATTTGATAATTAAATGATTTATCGGGTTCATAATAATCTGCTGATGGTCGTTTTTCAATGACTGTAATATTTTTCCAGCCTCGTTTAGCTAACATTAACGCTGCACCTAATCCCCCAGGACCACCACCGATAATAATAACGTTTTGTTTGTGAGAATTATTCATTAGACCTCTCCAAAATAGAATTTAGTAATTTGTCATAAGTTGTAGGGGCGAAGCTTATGGGTGATAATTTGACAGAAAAATCAGACATCTCTAGATATCCCATAAGCTTCGCCCTGCCCCCATAAATAAGTTCCATAATTTCTTTTCTGGAGAAGTCTATTGTATTTAGGGGTTGCTGAGAAAGTCTTTCCGTGATGGCATAGGAGTCAGGAGTCAGGAGTCAGGAGTCAGGAGGAGATTTGAAAATTTCTTTGCCATCTCTTGAAATCCCCAAAAATGCACACTTTTTCCGGTATACCCTTCAAAACCCTTGCACTAATTTCTGTGTTTATCAGCCTCTAACCTTTGATATATCAAGGTTTTAGGTTTATTCAGCAAACCCTATTTAATCTTCAGTAATTAGCACTAAACTGTTATACTAAATATTAAATTTATATTCATGATATTTGTTAACATCACAGGATTCTCCAACAATATGAAAGAGATAAATTCTATTATTACATCATTTGTAGACAATCAACATAATAACGAAGAATTATTTCTGGCAACTGTTGTCAATGTTCAAGGTTCTACCTATCGTCAACCGGGTGCGCGAATGTTGATTACATCATCAGGTAAAATAATGGGAACTATTAGCGGAGGTTGTTTAGAAAATGATGTCATTGAACATACCCGCTTAATGACGACAGATGAAAAAGCAAAGATCATTACTTATGATACCAATGCTGAGGAAGATATTATTTGGGGTTTTGGTTTAGGTTGTAATGGTGTGGTAGATATTTTAATTGAGCGTATTTATCACGATGATCCTTTGAATCCTTTAGCTTTTATTCATCAATGTTTATCTCATCAACAACCAGGTGTTATTGCTTCTGTTTTTAGTGTTTCTGGTAATATTAATGTTTCTTTGGGGGCGCATTTAACACTTAATTCTGATGGTTTTGTAAATAGTAATATTTCTGAACCTGTGATCAATAATGCTTTAATCAAAGATGCAGAATTAGTATTAAAAAATCAATCCTCTAGTTTTCATAAATATCAACTTTCTTCAGGTGAGGTAAGTGTTTTTATTGAGTTGATTCAACCACCACCAAATTTAATGATTTTTGGTGCTGGCCGTGATGCAATTCCATTAGCGGAGTTTGCTAAAGCGTTAGGTTGGAAAGTGACAATTTTTGATTGTCGTGCTTTAGAATTAAGTAAAGAACGTTTTATTATGGCTGATGAAATTATTCTTACTCGTCGAGATATTTTACCTCAACAATTATCTGTGAATGCAAATTCTCTTGCTGTGGTAATGACTCATAATTATTTTGATGACTTGGCAATTCTCAAACTTTTAATACCAGTTAATATTAAATATTTAGGTTGTTTGGGTTCAAAACAGAGAATTGCTAAATTACTGACAGATGTACAGGAAGCGATGGGAGAATTTAACCCTGAAAAATTAGCTAAATTTTATGCTCCTGTAGGTTTAGATATTGGTGCAGATACACCAGAAACTATAGCTTTATCTATTATTGCGGAAATTCAAACTATACTTAAAAATCGCACTGGTGGTTTTTTGAAACATCGGACAAAACCAATAAATCAAAGAAATGAAATTAAGGAAATAGAGATTAATAATTAATTCAGATTTGAGAAAATATAGAAATTAGAAGTTATAAATAAATATGAGCAATTACCAATTACCAATTACCAATTACCAATTACCAAACGTTGGTATTATTATTTTAGCTGCTGGTGCATCAACTCGTATGGGTTCACCAAAACAATTGTTATCCTATCAAGGAGAAAGTTTAGTTAACAAAACTATAAAACAGGCGATCGCTTCAGTCTGTCATCCTGTAATGTTAGTATTAGGAGCAAATTCAGAAAGTATACTTTCTCAACTGGAGCAAATTCAACTACCGAATCTTATAATAGTTGAAAATCCAGATTGGCAGTTAGGAATGAGTGCTTCTATTTGTTGGGGAATGACTGCACTTGTAGACAATTATCCTACCATAGAAGCGGTAGTAATTACTGTTTGTGATCAACCTTTTTTAAATGCGGAAATCATTAATAATTTAGTGGAATCATATCATTCTACAAATCAACAAATTATTGCTTGTGAATATGCAGATACATTAGGAGTACCTGTTTTATTTAGTAGAAAATACTTTTCAGAATTAGCCAATTTAACGCAGGATATGGGCGCAAGAAAACTCATTAAAATCTATAAAAATGATGTTTTTAGTATTCGCTTTCCTTTAGGTGCAATTGATATTGATACACCACAAGATTATCAAAAACTTCTGGAAAATTGAATTGGGAAATGGTCAGCATTCAGCAGTCAGTAAGACATACTGAAATGCTTCACTCCGCTATCCTGGGTTCAGGATGACTCTGAACTTTCTTGGAAAAATTTCTTGAGGATAGTAATACTTTGCTCTCCATCATCAGTAGTAGCTTTCATCAGATAATTAAATAATTTATCTGAAAATGGAACACGCAAATGGAAAGTACCATCAGAGTGGAGTTTAATTTTATGACCATCAATAGTCACAGTTGCACCTGGTTCTGTTGAACCATGAATAACTAATTCCGTATCTGCTACAAACCAAAAGTCTTTACCAGGACGACTGAAAATACGAATTTTACCAGAACGAGCTATACACAACCAATCATTATTATTGGTAACATAACCAATTTCAGTCATATAGTCACGATTGCTTGTGGGAATAGCTACATAACAATCACATATTACTTCCTCACATTCATACTGCTGGACCAGTTGAGGAAATTGATAACTGAGATCAATATCAGTCGCATCATAAAGTCGCACTGCCAAAATAGTACCCCCTATTTTTTGTGCTGCTTCTTTCTGAGTTTCCGCAACATACCAAGAAACATAAGCCCATTGGGGAGTGCGAGGTGTGAAAACAATGCTACTGTCTCCACTTATATCTGACCAACTAACAATTTCTGTGGTGTGAGTTTGCGCCTTTGAATCGGATAAGTAATCTTCGAGAAGATTATCAGCACTAGCTATGTTTTCTGTATCTGCCTCTATTTCCCAGACTTGATGATTAATAGTTTCTGCGGCTAAATCAGCCTTGATTTCAGCTTGATTTTCAAAGGTATTAAATACTTCTTCTAACTCATTTGATAAATCAGATAGTGATTTTTTGATTTCATCTGTTATTGGACTTAAATCTGAACCTTCTGCTTCTGGTTTTAAGCCTAATAATTCTGATAGAGAAGTTAGAGAAGTTCTAGATTCTGGATCAGAATTTGTTGTCGAAACAGGCAACAATTCCCATAGGGAAGTGTGAGAATCAGCATCCTCTGAATTTGCGGTAACACTGAATAATTCCCATAGAGAAGTGTGAGAATCAGCATCCTCTGAATTTGCGGTAATACCGAGTGCTTCTGTCAGAGAAACGCTGGCTTCTTTAGCAGATGATTCTGTGATATCATCTAATAATTCTGATAGGGAAATGGTGGAATTTTCCACAGGTGAATTTGCGGTAATACCGAGTGCTTCTGTCAGAGAAACGCTGGCTTCTTTAGCAGATGATTCTGTGATATCATCTAATAATTCTGATAGGGAAATGGTGGAATTTTCCACAGGTGAATTTGCGGTAATACCGAGTGCTTCTGTCAGAGAAACGCTGGCTTCTTTAGCAGATGATTCTGTGATATCATCTAATAATTGTGATAGGGAAATGGTGGAATTTTCCACAGGTGAATTTGCGGTAATACCAAGTGCTTCTGTCAGAGAAACGCTGGCTTCTTTAGCAGATGATGCGGCTGGTTCTTCTAGTAATTCTAATAGAGAACTGCTTAACTCATCTGTTGAAAATTCTAAATTATTAAATGATACTGCTGGAATATTTGTAACTGCTGGATAGGGAGTATTCACAACAGCTACTGGTGCTTCTGTATCCCATACCACTTCGCCAGAATCTAGAGCAATTGTTTTATCTGTAAAAGGGTTTGTTACCTTTGTTCTTGTGTTTGTGGATTTTGCCGTTACTATGTTTAAAGTACCAGTTAAGGTTGTTGATTCAGTGACAGTGGAATTGTTTTCTGGCTTGGAGATGATTGAGTTGGTGTTTTGATGAGATTGTGATGTACCGTTAGTGAGCGTGGTGTGGTTAACAGGGGAAGTAGTGCTGTATTCGTCAGGTATTGTGAGTATGGTTTCGGTAATTGATGCACCACCATTTGATGTTTCTAATAAAGATATTTTTTTCTCTGCTGATTGTTGTTTTCTCTTTAACCACCAGGCAACAAAGCCTCCTAAACCAACAATGGGCAATAAAGAAAAGACAATCAAAAATTCTGCATTTCTATTTGCCAAAGGATTGACAAACTGCTGATTACTGGAATTATTTGTAGTAGGTAAAGATTCTGTTCGTAAAGAATTGACTACATTGGGATTTTCAAAGGATACAGTAGTATCTACAGTATCTACAGTATCTACAGATTGAGCCGCTGGTGTGGAATTGGTTGCAGTTTCTAAAGTAAAACTTTGTAATGCACTGGCAGCGATCGCAGATGCTTCTGCATCTCTAGCTGTTGCGATCGCTTTCTTTCCTACAGATGCGGTAGTAAAACCCAAAAAACTAGCTACTGCCGGGCTAGGATTTTGCTTGTAAACATAAACCAAAGGCTGGGAAAAGGGATATTTAGATTCATTGGCTGTAAATCCCTGGATTTTGAGAGTTCGCACATCTGGTAATTTTGATACCTGATTATCTCTCGCATAACTAATACCATCAGTGCCTAATTCTTTGACAATCAGGGCAGTTTTATCTTCAGCTATTTGTATAGCGTTAGCACCAGTCCCAAATTCAGCAGATTTAAAGACTGGATAATTGCGAAAAGAATTACGAATATCGCCATTTAGGGGGCGATCAATCAAGCGAATTTTACCAGGTGCGCCTCCAAGTTCTGACCAATCAGTAATTTCACCCCGAAAAATCTTGGCCAATTGTTCAATAGTCAAACCACCTTGGAAAGGATTGTTTGCACCAACAATAATGGCAATTTTTTCTCTGTATAAGCTAATTTGTTCTAAACCTTGGGCTTTTTCTGCTGGGGTTAGTCCACGAGCGATCGCTGCTATATCAATTTCACCATCTAGCAACGCTTTGAGTGCCGCATCAGTACCATTAACTCTAATTTCTACCTCTGTGCCAGAAAACTGTTTCTCAAAACTATCTTTCAGGCTTTGGTTGATCATTACCAAACTCATTGAGCCATCAATCCGCACCCTGGTTGCATTTTCTACTGTTTGCGGTAATGGGAAAGTAGAAACATCAGTTGTTGATTCTGCTAGTACAGGCAATGATACCAAAACATTTGCTGCCAGTGGGGTGGTAGCTAAGGCTAGTGATAAGGCAAGATGAAGGACTATACTATCGTTTTTCTCTTGTTTCCACATACACACTTTATCAAGGTAAAATAAATAATCAAGCAGTCCAGCTATCAAAATACTGTTTTTGTAGAGGAGACGGGTTAATTATACATCCTTATCCCCAGTAACTTCAGTTACCTAAAAAATTCTATACTGCTGTGTGACTGGGTTGATATAACAGTATTTTTTATTATTGTTGATTTTGGGAAATATTGCCCATCACAGCTTAAATCCAAAATCACTCAGGCTTTCATGGAAAGGGGTTTAGCAATGCTAAACCCCTACTATAGCTGTATACAGAGTAGTTAGGTTTTGCTGAATAAACATGAAAAGATTATAGGTAAAGGGTCTTAGCCTGCTGGAAGTTAAAAAAGTGCAAGCTTTTATGAGGTGGTAACTGAAAAACCTTGCACTTAATTCCTACTTAGGGTTTGCTGAAAAAGTCCCTTCGTTGAGGCAGGGAATAGGGAATAGGGAATAGGGAATAGTTTTAGCTATCTGTTATCCCCAGATTTTCTAATTTATCAGACCCAAAATGCACAGTTTTTAAGGTATACCCTTCAAAAATCTTGCACTTTCTTTCCTCCTGATCAGCCTCAAACCTTTGATTTACGAGTATTTTGGGTTTATTCAGCAAGCCCTACTTAAAGAAAAAATCGTTCCTATCCAACTCTTGAAACTGTTCCCTGTTCCCTGTCTCCACGACAAGACTTTTTCAGCAAACCCTAGTTAGGACATCTTCGGACATCTATTGTTAGCGCAGCAGGGTTTTACTCCAGCCTCTTGCCTTCGTTAACTTGCTACTATATGCTTTTCTAGATTTATTTTGTTTGCAGAAATTTGTCTATTTTCGTAGTTTCTTTTTTCTCCTCTGTTTTCTCTGAGGCAGATAATAAAGATGTGTCAATCAAAGGTAAGATAATTTTCACAGTTGTACCCTGGTGCAAACCCAAACTCTCAAGGGTAATTTTTCCCCCCATCAGTTCGATTAAGTTGCGGGAAATTGCTAATCCTAGTCCAGTACCTTCAAACTTGCGTGTAGTTGTTCCATCCACCATGACAAAGGGACGAAATAATTTATTTTGTTGGTCTGGATCAATACCTATACCTGTATCTTGAACCGCAACAATAACATGAGATTTACCACCTTGCTGCTGAATCTTGGTACTGATAATAATGCTACCTTTATCGGTGAATTTTATCGCATTACCAATAATATTAATTAGCACTTGTTTGAGTTTAACCTCATCTGCCTTAACAGGAATGATTTCATTACCTATATCACATTTTAATTGCAGTTCCTTTTGTTGGATATTCACTGATTGTAAATTAATAACTTCTAATAATAATTGACGCAATTCTAAAGGAGCAATTACTACCGATAGTTTGCCAGCTTCAATTTTAGAAATATCGAGTAAATCATTAATAATACCTAATAAATGAATAGCTGTATCATCGGCTCGCTTGAGAAATTCTAATTCTTCTTCTCGATCATCACATAAACCATCTCTCACTAAACGCACACAGTTAATAATAATATTCAATGGATTCCGCAATTCATGGGAAGTTGTGGCTAAAAACTGACTTTTAACAACATTAGCTGATTTGGCTTCTTTCCAAGCTATTTCTAATTCTTCCGCCCATGCTTTGAGTCGTTCTACCATTTGATCTAATGCTTGAGCAAGTTGATTAAATTCCTTGATTTTAAAGTTACGGGGTATGGGTTGTACGGCATGGTGACTATGAATATTTAAAGCGTAGTCTCTGAGTTCTTCCACAGGACCTGCTAAATAAGGTACTAAATAGAAAGATGCTAACAAACTCGCACCTATTAAACCAACTGTTAAGACAATAAGAATAAGTTTGATTTCATCTAAACCTAGCAGTGCATCTTGAACACTAACGACAGCTAAAATAATCCATTTTTGTTGTTGCTGTTGTGTAATGGGATTAGGAATTGCTGTATACCCTGCAACTGATTCATTACCGTCGCTAAAATTAAAATTTAGGGAATCATTATTTCCCTTAATGGCATTTTTAATTACACTTTGTATTTGTTGAGAATCTGAGTATTTTTTAATATTAGTTCCTATTGTTTCCGGTAATGGATGTGCCAAAATATTCCCATCTTCAGCAATGACTACCAAAGAACCGATTAAAGAACCTTGCTTATTTTCAATTTGTCGGTGCAATGTAGTTTTGATAATTAAGGCGTAAGCTAAATTTCCTCGTTGGTTATAAACTGGGGCTGATAAAAGCAATTGTAATTGATTTTCTGGCTCACGTTTGCCAGTTGTTCCTGGTTTTGGTGGGGAAATTAATGTAATTTGGATTTCATCATTTGTAAATGACAATGGCTGTTCAATAATGGTCTGATCACCACAGCTACTAGCAATAATTTGATTTTTGCGAGCGTTTTTTTGCAGATGTTTGAGTTGAATACAATCAATCTTATTCGGTAATTGCTGGGCTAATTTGGTGATGAATTTTTCAGCTTGAGTAGCTGAACCTGACTGAATTACTTTTGTCTGACTAGCACTGAGTAAATTTGTCTTTAATGTGGCGATCGCGTCAGTTATTTTTTCACCTTTATTAATAGCACTGTCCGTTAAGTTTTGTCGTGCAGTGTTCAAGAGGCTAGAACGTGCCTTATTGAGTGCTGCCATTTCCCCAATTAATAAAACTGGGACAAATACCAGCAATATCCTGGTTACTAAAATTCGTCTAAAAGAGGATTGACGGTACTTAGCCATCGCTTGTCTCACTCCGTATCTGCAAACCACAAGAATAAAAATATGTCATCAGATGGGATAAATGAGACATTTTTGAACGAAGATAGGAGGCATGGAACAGAAGGCAGAAGTCAGGAGGCGGTTTTTGTCATGGGAATTTATACCCCGCTGCAACAATTTTTCGCCTGAAAAGGCATGAGCGTAGCGGGACAAAGTTCGGTTTTAAACCCAATTTTTTCAATAAGGTGATAAAAATTTGATTATCAATTGCCTCAAGGACGGTTAAGTTTTTCCACCACGCTCCAAAACTCAACCTCAGATGCCGTTTTATTTGGTGCGGGTACTCTTTGTGCCTACGGTACAACACTTACTGTCTCCCATCCAACACTGCTGCAACAGAGAAAAACAGAAAATAAATCTCTCTAGCCGATTCATATAGTGCTTTCAAGTTCTGGAAACCTGAATCCGGATATTAAATTCTTTCCACAACCAGTTCAACCCTGGTTACTGACAACTACAGCAGGGGCGAATTTTTAGCAAGGATCATAAGGATGATTAAGTAAGTTATACAAAATACATTTTATAGTTAGGAGAGGGAACAGGGAACAGGGAAATGGTGACTGGGGATTGGGGAAGAAAATTTTAGATTTTAGATTTTAGATTGGAGTTAACAAAAACAATCCAAAATCCAAAATCCAAAATAAATAACTCCTGCCTCCTGCTGTAATCAAAATAGATATTCACAACCACACGATGGTAAAACCACTCAAATCTAACTATTCTGTAGTTTGGACTCATAAAATTGCCGAAGTTCCTCAAACAGCCTGGGATGCTTTGGCTATGCCACTAAAAACTCCGTTTTTAGAATGGGATTGGTTGAATAATATGGAAACCTCCCATAGTGCTACAGCTAACGCTGGTTGGTTGCCAAATCACCTGACTTTATGGCGAGATAGAACATTAATTGCTGCTGCTCCACTTTATCTTAAAGGGCATAGTCAAGGGGAATTTGTTTTTGATCATCAATGGGCTGATTTAGCTTATCGTATTGGTGTAGAGTATTACCCCAAAATGTTGGGAATGTCGCCATTTACCCCGGCTGAAGGCTATCGCTTTTTAATTTCTCCTGGTGAAAATGAAGCAGAAATTACGGCAATGATGGTACACGAAATTGATGCTTTTTGCATCCAAAATAATATTTCTGGCTGTCATTTTCTGTATGTTGATCCCCAATGGCGGCCTGTGTTGGAAAAACAAGGTTTCACGGCTTGGTTACACCATAGCTATATTTGGGAAAATGCTGATTTTCAAGGTTTTGATGATTATTTAAAAGTATTCAATGCTAACCAAAGGCGGAATATTAAAAGAGAACGCAAGGCGGTAGAAAAGGCTGGTTTACGACTGCAAGCTGTCACTGGTGAAGAAATTCCTAAGTCGCTGTTTCCGTTAATGTATGAATTTTATGCGGATACCTGTGATAAGTTTGGTTGGTGGGGTAGTAAGTATCTGACCAAGGGATTTTTTGAAAGTTTATATCATAATTATCGTCATCGGGTGGTATTTTTCGCTGCTTATAACGATGAAAACCAGCGTCAACCTGTGGGGATGTCATTTTGTTTATTCAAGGATGATAAACTATATGGTCGCTACTGGGGCAGTTTTCAAGAAATAGATTGCTTACATTTTGATGCTTGTTATTATGCACCGATTGAGTGGGCGATCGCTCACGGTATCCAAACTTTTGATCCCGGTGCGGGGGGAAGACATAAGAAACGGCGCGGTTTTCCAGCTAAACCTAATCACAGTCTACACCGATTTTACAATAATCGTTTAGGACAAATCTTACGTCCTTATATTCTAGAAGTGAATCAAATGGAAGAGGAGGAAATGAAGGCGATCAATGCAGAGTTACCTTTTAGTCAAAATAATCGTTAAAAAATCTGGTTAAAGAATTACACTGGAATTGTAATGTAAAAAACTCTGGAAATAATTTCTTTTTTTAGCATGACTATGGATTTAATACTTGATGATTTAACCGCAATTGATGATAAGCTTTCCCAACGTCATATTGATCTTGATCCCAGTGGCTATTTCATTATTTACATTGACCGCAATGAACGGTTAATTTATGCCAAACATTTTACAAATATAATTGATGAACGTGGTTTGGCTGTAGATCCAGAAACTGGTAAGGTGATTCCGGCACGGGGTAAGGTAGAAAGAACTCACACAACCGTATTTAGCGGCCGCACTGCCAAAGAATTGTGTGTGAAAATTTTTGAAGAAACTCAACCCTGTCCTGTAACTTTCTTTGACCATGCTGCTTATTTGGGAAGGGAATTTGTTCGCGCTGAAGTTGCTTTAGTGACAGGTCAGGAATACGTGCAAGATTAAGGACAGTTATTAGTTATCAGTGATCAGTTATTCTGATCACTGATCAAAAAATTAAGCCCTCAGATGAACTAAATATCAAATTCTGCGTCAAGGAAAATATCAGTATTTGTAGAGGTAAAGTTATGTCATCACAACCGCTGCGGTATTTATTTTTCAGTGGTTTGAGTTTATCCTTATTGATCGGTAACTCCGTGGCCTTCGCTCAAACTGATAGTATTGTTGTTCCCACTGTACCATCAGGCTCAACAACAACAGTACCATCAGGTTCATCCACCAATATACCCACTTCCACCCCCGTTAATACTAGCACCAGATTTAGCTGTCAATCTTACAATGGTAGATATACGGTAATGTATCAACCCCAAAGCCAACCCGGTCAATTTTTTGCTTGGGCTGCACCTCAAGCATTAGGAGGTGGTTGGAATCCGCAAAATCGTTGTCAGGCGATCGCCCAACGCTTAGAATTATACCGTCCAGATGGACTACAAGAACTGCAAATAGCCAGAGAAAATAACGAAAATATTATTTGTGTCACCACCGAAGCTAACCCCGGTTGTCGCATTGTTCTGACAGTACCACGAAATAAAGACCCCTACGCTATCCGCAGTAGTATCTTCAGCAACTTAACTACCGCAGACAACGGACAGCAAACTATAGCCGTTAACACCTACACTAATCGTCATCCAGGAGGAGTCAACGAACTGTACAATTTAGGACGTAGACTTTTAGGAGATAAAAATACTGTTAATTCTTCAAACAATGGCATTAATTTAAAACCTTTTTTAGCTCCTGAAGATGGTGGTACAGCTACACAATTACGAAATGGAGTATCAATTGGTAGTCCATCTCAACCACAAAAACAGACCATCTTAAATCCTCGTTTATTCCGTTGATCAATATCATTATAGCATTTACCAAGCTAGTGAGGTACAGAGTTTTTTATCTTAGGGAATTGGGAATTGGGAATTGGGAACAGTAAATAAATTAGGGTGTACCTCATGAGACTGGGAAACGCTATATAGGGGTTGCTGAGAAAGTCTTTCTGTGAGGGCATAGGAGTCAGGAGTCAGGAGTCAGGAGTCAGGAGGAGATTGGAAAATTTCTTTGCCATCTCTTGAAATCCCAAAAAATGCACACTTTTTCCGGTATACCCTTCAAAACCCTTGCACTAATTTCTGTGTTTATCAGCCTCTAACCTTTGATATATCAAGGTTTTAGGTTTATTCAGCAAACGCTATATACATCTGTTGGTAATTCAATGTGCATGATTTGCAACCCGTTCTAGGGACAATTCATGAATTGTCCCTAAATTCATTTTCTCCAGAGGTTTATTAAGTGACACTTAAATATGCAAAAATCATAAAATTTTGCAAATTTAGACACAGAGAAACTTAAATTACTATACTTTAACAGTTTGCACTTTTTGAGCCTAAAAATGGCGATTATGACCTTAAATGTTACTGCTATTTTTTGATAGGGTGTATACAATAACGTTTAAAAAAATGGATTTTCGCTTCCTACCTTCCTTTGTAAAAGAAACGTGAATATAATTTAGTTATATAAACAAAATATCTCAATTTATTATATATAGTCGTAGGCAGGATGATCACATCAATTTATGATACAAGTCTTATTAAAATAGAGTTTTAGTCCTCAATTCTGCTATGGTAATCCTACCCCATTTTTGAGAAAATATGTAGTAAAAATCCTTGTTTTATAAGGATTTGAGGCTTTATTAACTCTCAAGGATCATATAGGATTGATTGCTATATATAACAATCATATTTGATTTGGCAGAAGAAATCAGTATACCTTGATTCTTTATTTTATTTTCCCTATTTGCCGTTAATAGTTCCTTAAAACCTGTAATTTTGTAACTTCTCACTATGGTAAGTGCTGTATAAATTGATAATTTGCAACTAATATAACAGTTTACAAGGATTTTTAATCAACATCAATAAATCCTTGTTTACATTATTGGCATCTATTATTTGGACTAGCTTAAAATTCAAAAAAACTATATAAAAAATGGATAAGAAAAATATGAAATTCTTGTAAAAGGTTCATTTTAGTTATTGTCCATAAAAAGTTTTTAGATTAAATGAAGGAACTACAAACAGGAAAGCAATATTTGTCAAAAGCTCACAGTCAAAGGATTTAACCACAATGACAATGGGCTGGACAAATACTGCAATTTGAATTTGTTTCAATTTCACTTTACCATTTTATTAAGGTATAGACAATGTCAGATAAAATCTCTGGGGACACTCTCATAGGTGGCGTGAGTGATGACACTCTCATAGGTGGCGTGAGTGATGACACTCTCATAGGTGGCGATGGTAATGACACTCTCGATGGTGGCGATGGTAATGACTCCCTCGATGGTGGCGATGGTAATGACACTCTCGATGGTGGCGTGGGTAATGACACTCTCATAGGTGGTACAGGTGCTGATAGTCTGATCGGTGGAAATGGTAACGATACCTATGGTGTTGATAACTCAGGGGATCAAGTCATTGAAAATGCTAATGAAGGCACAGATACAGTCGTATCATCTATCAGTTATACCCTGGGAAATAATTTAGAAAACCTTGCTTTGATAGGTGAGAACAATATCAACGCTACAGGTAACGAACTGAATAATGGAGTCTTGGGTAATGATGCTAATAATGTCTTAGATGGTGGACTTGGTAACGATAGTCTGTACGGACAGGGAGGTAATGACACTCTCATAGGTGGCAAGGGTGATGACTACCTCGATGGTGGTACAGGTGTTGATAGTCTCATCGGTGGAAATGGTAACGATACCTATGTTGTTGATGGCTTAGGGGACGTAGTCATTGAAAATGCTAATGAAGGCATAGATGCAGTCATATCATCTATCAGTTATACCCTGGGAGATAATTTAGAAACCCTCATTTTAACAGGTCAGAACAATCTCAACGGAACAGGTAATGACCTAAATAATACACTCTTTGGGAATGATGGTAATAATGTCCTAGATGGTGGACTTGGTGATGATACTATCTATGGACAAGCAGGTAATGACACTCTCATAGGTGGTGAGGGTAATGACACTCTCATAGGTGGTACAGGTGCTGATAGTCTCATCGGTGGAGTTGGTAAAGATATCTATGTTGTTGATGAATTAGGGGACGTAGTCATTGAAAATGCTAATGAAGGCATAGATACAGTCGTATCATTTATCAGTTATCATCTGGGAGATCATTTAGAACGTCTGTCTTTGATAGGTGAGAACAATATCAACGGTGCAGGTAACGATCTGAATAATGACATGTTGGGTAATAATGGTAATAATTTCCTAGATGGTGGCAGAGGTAACGATAATCTGTCTGGACAAGCAGGTAATGACACTCTCATAGGTGGTGAGGGTAATGACACTCTCACAGGTGGCGTTGGTATGGACGCTTTCCGTTTCACTGGTTTAAATGGAGGAATTGATACAATTACCGATTTTAAATCTGGAACAGATAAAATTCAAATAGATAGCAATGGTTTTACTGGTTTAGCAATTGGTCAATTAAGCGCCGAAGCTTTTACTTCTGGCGCAGGTGTGACTTCAGCTACTAGCAGCACCCATAGATTTATTTTCAACACTACCAATGGTGATTTATTCTTTGATGCCGATGGTGATGGTGCTGGAGCTAGTGTGAAGATCGCAACTCTGAGTAATTCTGCTAGTTTGAGTCACTCTGATATCTTTGTGAATATCAACGTTACAGGTAACGACCTGAATAATGTGCTGTTGGGTAATGATGATAATAATGTCTTAGATGGTGACAGTGGTAACGATAATCTGTCTGGACAAGGAGGTAATGACACTCTCATAGGTGGTGAGGGTAATGACACTCTCACAGGTGGTGTTGGTAGGGACGCTTTCCGTTTCACTGGTTTAAATGGAGGAATTGATACAATTACCGATTTTGAATCTGCAACAGATAAAATTCAAATAGATAGCAATGGTTTTACTAGTTTAGCAATCGGTCAATTAAGTGCAGAAGCTTTTACTTTTGGTGCAGGTGTGACTTCAGCTACTAGCAGCACCCATAGATTTATTTTCAACACTACCAATGGTGATTTATTCTTTGATGCCGATGGTGACGGTGCTGGAGCTAGTGTGAAGATCGCAACTCTGAGTAATTCTGCTAGTTTGAGTCACTCTGATATCTTTGTGATTTAGTAAAATCCCTAGTTATATCATGTCCGGTTCAATACTTAATATCTGTTGAGGTTGGTAATTGGTTAGGACTTACGCAAGATATGGCTAAAAACCTTATTCTTGCGTAGGGGTAATTCATGAATTACCCCTACTTTCGTTCCCTTTTGCGTAAGTCCTGTTGGTTATTAGTAGTTGGAAACAACAATTAAAACAATTATTCACCAATCAGTTATATTCTAAGTAATTACCAGGACTTGATGCTATTCAGGGTATATTTTGATGATAGGTTAGGATCTTTCTCAAGATCACGGTTAAAAGTTCTGTTTTTGGATTATAGGTTTAATTAGGGTTGGCTGAGTAGATTTGTCTCGGCCAGCCCTAATTGCTACAACTGTTCCTGAAACTGGGATTGACAATTTATTTTTTCCATAATCAGGTAAAATTTATAAGTTTTTTGACTTAAATGCCAGTTTGAGGTTGCAATTTCCCAAAATTGTGATAGCTTGGTACGATATCCTTAAATACTAATACCTCTATCAGTGAGCTATACAAAAGTGTATTAGTTTACTGTATTAGTCTACTGTAGGAGTATTTATTGGCTATATGTGCTATGAACCTATAGAAAAAGGACTGAAGTAGAAAAACCAGTGATAAAAAGAACATTGTTTTAAACCAGAGATCAACGGAACATAATCTAGTTTTAATGTAGTTGTAATAACAATTGAGACAGGTAGTAAATTTACTGGCAAGTGATATGAATCCAGTGCTGCAATTTGGCGATCGCATAATAACAGCCCCAGAAGTTCTACAACTACTGGGGAAACACCAATTAGTACCACCATTACTGAAAGAGGTAGTAATTGATCAAGCGATCGCAGAAATTGAATGTACACCACAGGAAGAAAAACAAGCCTGTGAACAGTTAGCGCAACAATATCAAGGAAAACAAGAACAGGGAATCAGTACCGAACAGTTGAATAGTATAGCTATTCGCCAACTGAAACTGGAAAAGTTCAAAGAAGCAAGTTGGGGACAAGATTTAGACTCCTACTTTTACCAGCGCAAAACCCAGTTGGATCGAGTTATATATTCCCTGATCACTACTTCTGATATTGGAATAGCCCAAGAAATCTACTTCCGCATCCAAGAAGGAGAACAATCTTTTGCTCAAGCAGCAAGAGAATATGCCCAAGGTCCAGAAGCCCAAACAGATGGTTTAGTCGGTCCTGTGGAATTACAATCTCTTCATCCGATGTTGGCGAGAGTCTTATCTGTCAGCCAACCACAGCAACTTTCACTACCTACTCAAATAGGAGAATGGATAGTAATTGTCAGGCTAGAAAAACTACTACCAGCTCAGTTGGATCGGCAAATTCGTCAAAGATTGCTGAATGAGCGGTTTCAGACTTGGCTGCAAGGGCAAGTAGCTCCACAAAACTGGCAAATTAAACTATCAGAAGATATGCAATGACAACAGGTAATAGGTGAAAGATTAAAACGTCCTTGATTATATCATTTGCATGATAAAGATACCTAATCATATAAGTCAGGGATGAGTAAAAAGCCAACTTACACATTTGGGAAGGCTTCCAGCACAAAAAATATCCAAGGTGTAAAAATTCTAGAAAGAGTTTGTGCAGCTTTTTCTAATCCATGAATCCCGGATAAATAACAAACAGCAGATTATTAAATCGAATAAATATGACTTATAATAGCGAATCCTTTGATCAATTTCTCCAGAGTATTGCAGGATTTGATCAACTATCAGCCCAGGAAAGACGCAATTTACTATCACAACAACAAGCTCTACGCTATCGCATAGGACAAAAAATCATTGGTAAAGAAAAACTACCAGATAGAATAGCGATTCTGTACGAGGGAAAAGTGAGACTGTTGGGATATCACCCCCAAACCCAATTACCAATTACCCTGAAAATCCTAGAACCAGGAGCAATAATTGGGGAAATTAGTTTGATGCGGCAGATTGCTTGTGAAACAGCGATCGCATCCACAGAAGTGATTTGTTTAACCTTGAGTACAGCAGATTATTTAAGTCTACTACGCCAAAATCCAGCCTTTGCTAATGATCGTCAAAACTGTAGTGACATCTCAGAAGTATTTGATATTCTCAGCCCACTGTTAGCACAACAAGCTAATGCCAATTTAAATATCAAAGACATCAGTCAAGAAATTTTATCAGAGGCAAAAATTCATTACCTACCACCAGGAAAATCCTCTTTTACACAACTAGAAAGTGATAAAATTTGGTTTGTTAGTGGTGGTACAGTAGCTAATTTTCCCCCTAATTCTCCGTTAGAATCTAGTCATACTAGAGGAATGATCGAAGTAACAGGGAGCAGTCCAGCACGGTTATTAGGTATCAATCCCCCAGATTTATCATTCCTCAATCCAGAACTAGTAGAGGCAGAACTAACATATAATCAACAACAAAACACAGATGAAATAGAAATTCCCTACGCCACAGTAGAAGAAGTTATTCCTTCCCAACGCCAAACACCATCAGAGAAAAAACACCACCAACAATACCCATTTTTTCGTGGACAGGGGGAAATAAATTCTACCTTGGCTTGTTTGCAAATGCTGGCCAAGCATTTACAAGTTCCCTTGCGTAAAGAAGTAGTACGTCGGACTTTAAACGACAACATTAAACGTCATGGTAATATATCCCTTCAACTTTGTGCTTATGTGGGAGAAGAATTAATTGGACTGAGATCCCAATTAGTAGATATTCCCGCCACTGCAATTACACGCATTTCTACACCAGCACTAATTCAATATCAAGATAGCTATGCTGTGATCTATGCAGTAGATGAAAATACAGTAGTTTTAGCTGTGCCATCAAAAGGAATAATTAATTGCAAACCAAGCAAACTACTGGAAGAAATAGCAACTGATGAAACCACATTACAACCACAACTGCGGGTATTACTTATCGGTGCTACCCAAGAAACACCGCAACAACGCTTTGGGTTAAGTTGGTTTTTACCTTATCTATCACGTCACCGTCGGGTATTAATAGAAGTCTTTATCGCTTCCTTTTTCGTCCAATTAGCTGCTTTAGCTAATCCTTTGGTTATTCAATTAATCATTGATAAAGTCATTGTTCAAAATAGTATTAATACCCTGAATATTTTAGGGGTGTTATTATTAGCAGTGGGTGTATTTGAAGCAATACTAACTACATTGCGGACATACTTATTTGTGGATACAACCAACCGCATTGACATGAGCTTAGGGTCACAAATTATTGACCATTTACTCAGATTACCTTTACGTTATTTTGAACGTAGACCTGTGGGTGAACTAGCAACTCGCATCAATGAATTAGAAAATATCCGTCAGTTTCTCACAGGGACAGCTTTAACAGTGGTATTAGATGCAGTATTCTCGGTGGTTTATATCATCGTGATGCTGTTTTATAGTTGGCAATTAACTTTAGTGGGTTTGGGAACAATTCCCCTATTTGTGGTGATTACATTAATTGCCGCCCCCACGGTGAGCCGACAATTACGTACCAAAGCAGAACGTAATGCAGCAACTCAATCTTATTTAGTGGAGGTAATGTCAGGTATTCAAACAGTAAAGGCGCAAAATATTGAATTGCGATCGCGTTTTTCCTGGCAAGAACGTTATGCTCGGTTTGTATCCGCAGGTTTTAAAACAGTCATCACTTCCACTTTAGCTAATTCTACCAGTCAGTTTCTCAACAAACTCAGTAGCTTATTAGTTTTGTGGGTAGGAGCTTATTTAGTATTAAAAGGAGAATTAACATTAGGGGAATTAATCGCCTTTAGAATTATTTCCAGTTATGTGACTAGTCCTATTTTGCGGTTAGCACAACTTTGGCAAAACTTCCAAGAAACTGGTTTATCTTTAGAGCGATTAAGTGATATTGTGGACACACCCCAAGAAGCAGAAACAGACAAAGATAATATTCCCTTACCTGGGATCATGGGTGCTGTTAAATATGAAAATGTTTGCTTCCGCTTTGCTCCCAGTGGACCACTGCAACTAAACAATGTGAGTCTTGATTTTCCCTCTGGTACATTTGTCGGTATTGTCGGACAAAGTGGTTCAGGTAAAAGCACAATGATGAAATTACTGCTGAGACTTTATAACGTCGAGTCTGGCAGAATTTTGATTGATGGTTACGACATCAGCAAAGTAGAACTTTATTCAGTACGCAGACAAATTGGGGTTGTACCGCAAGATCCGCTTTTGTTTGATGGTACTGTAAAAGAAAATATTGCATTGACTAATCCTGATGCAACTACAGAAGAAATTATCGAAGCGGCCAGGATAGCAGTTGCCCATGAATTTATCATGAATTTGCCCAATGGTTATAACACCAGAGTAGGGGAAAAAGGTTCTAACCTTTCAGGAGGACAAAGACAGAGGATAGCGATCGCTCGTTCCATTTTACAAAAACCTAAATTATTAGTTTTGGACGAAGCTACCAGCGCCTTAGATTATCCCACAGAAAGACAAATATGCCTCAACTTAGCTAGAGCTTTTCAAGGTAAAACAGTCTTCTTTATTACTCACCGTCTCAATACTGTTAGTAATGCAGATACAATCGTTGTTATGGATGGCGGTAGGGTGATAGAACAAGGTAATCATCAAGAATTAATGACTGCTAAAGGTCATTATTTCTACCTATATCAACAACAAGAAGTTAATTTGTAATTAGTTATTAGTTATCAGTGGGAATAGGGAATAGGGGAAGGAAATTTTAGATTTTAGGTTTTAGATTGGAGTTAAGAAAAACAATCCAAAATCCAAAATCCAAAATCCAAAATCCAAAATTAATAACTCCTGACGCTAAAATTCAAAATCCAAAATCCAAAATCTAAAATCCAAAATCTAAAATTGTTATGACTCAACATAATGGTAATCATATCAACGGTAACGGTAATGGCAACGGAAAAAAACAAAGTAGTGTACAGTTGCTGACACCTGCCAAGAAAGCTAGAACAGAGACTTTGACTCGTGTAGCTTATCAAGATAGTTTTGATCAATCTATAGTTTTACGTCAATCACCAGTTTGGTCACGTACCATCATGATCACTCTGATGGTTGTAGCTTGTTTTGGAGTGGGTTGGGCTTATTATGCCAAAATTGAACAAGTAGTTCCCGCGACCGGTCAGTTAAAACCAGAGGGAACAGTAAAAGAAGTGCAAGCTCCTATTAGTGGTGTTGTCAAATCTGTTTATGTGAAAGATGGACAAGAAGTAAAGAAAGGAGACTTGCTCTTAACATTTGAATCCGTTGCCACCTTAGCTGAGTTAAATTCCTTAAACAAGATTCGTGCTGCTTTAATTAAAGAAAACGATATTTATCGTCGCTTGATGAGTGCAAGTAACGGTATCACCTCAGAATTGAATTTTTTAAGCAGTAACTTGCCACCAGAAACAGCTTTTCTCCTGAAAAGTCGAGCCTCATTAGTCGCTGACAATGATTTATTGCGTTCTCAATTAAGAAATTCTACACCAGGAATAAGTGGTGGAATTGATGAACAACAACGCCTCCTAGCTGCCAGAAAAGAATTAGAATCTCGGTCTAATGCAGCACAATTAGAAGTTGAAAAAATCAGAAAGCAACTATCGCAAACCAAAGTCAAGATCAAAGATACTCAAAATGGTTTAGCAATTCAACAACAAATTTTAGATAAAGTCAAAACCCTAGCAGAAGAAGGGGGGATTTCTCAATTACAATATCTGAATCAGCAACAACAAGTACAAACTCTGAGGGCAGAAATAGAGCAATTAAGGGAAGAAGAAAAACGTCTAGAGTTTGATATTCAAAGAGGACAGCAAGAAGTAACGAATACTGTAGCGGTGACAGATAAAAATGTTTTAGATCAGATAGCCAATAATAAAAAGCGAATTGCGGAAATTGACAGCCAATTCATGAGAATTATTTTGGAAAATGAGCAAAGATTGGCAGATGTTAATAGTAGAATTTCCCAGACACAATTAAATGTCAAATATCAAGAACTTCGCGCTCCTGTAGCGGGGATAGTATTTGATCTGCAAGCAAAAAATCCTGGTTTTGTCGCTAATCCTACCGAGAAATTATTACAGATTGTACCTAATGATAAATATGTAGCGGAGGTATTTATCACCAATCAAGATATTGGTTTTGTGCGGGAAGGAATGAAGGTAGATGTGAGAGTTGATTCTTTTCCTTTTAGTGAGTTTGGAGATATTAAAGGTAAAGTGATTAATATCGGATCGGATGCTTTACCTCCTGATCAGACTTATCAATATTATAGATTTCCAGCGAAAGTTAGTTTAGATAGTCAGACGATAAATGCTCACGGTAGAAACATTCCTGTACAGTCGGGGATGTCTATTACTGCTAATATTAAGGTGCGTGAGGAACGGAGTGTGTTGAGTTTATTTACGGAGATGTTTACTAAGCAGGTTGAGAGTTTGAAAGAAGTTAGATAGATGGTTATGGGTGATGGGTGATGGGTGATGGGTGACTCCCTTGCTACCCATGCCACCCATACTTCCCATGCTTCATGTCTGTTAATAAAGAATTTGTAATTGAATTATGAAAATATGATTTAAATATCCTCCAAAAACGCCTCAAAACTTCCATATTAAAAAATCTCAAATAAAATATTTTTGAAATCATAATTAGGGTTTGCTGAATAAACCTAAAACCTTGATATATCAAAGGTTAGAGGCTGATAAACACAGAAATTAGTGCAAGGGTTTTGAAGGGTATACCGGAAAAAGTGTGCATTTTTTGGGATTTCAAGAGATGGCAAAGAAATTTTCAAATCTCCTCCTGACTCCTGACTCCTGACTCCTGACTCCTATGCCTTCACGGAAAGACTTTCTCAGCAAACCCTAATTATATGGCTAAAACAAGCATATTCAAATTGTATGAAAAATGCTACCGGAAATATGAAAAGCATTTTATTTTTACATCCCAACTTCCCCGGACAATTTCGCCACTTAGTTAAAACTTTAGGACAAGATCAGAATTATCAAGTGGTATTTGCCACAAATAATCAACAAGGAAATATACCAGGTGTACAGAAGGTAATTTATCAACCTTCCCGCACAGTAGCAAGTCAAACACATTATTATATTCGCAATTTAGAAAATGCAGTTCTTACCGGACAAGCAGTATATCGGATGGCACAACGATTAAAAAATCAAGGTTTTATTCCAGATATCATTTATGGTCATTCTGGTTGGGGACTAACTTTATTTATAAAAGAAGTTTTTCCCCAAGCAGAATTATTATGTTTCTTTGAATGGTTTTATCATAGTCGCGGTTCAGATGCAGGTTTTGATCCTTGTGATCCATTAAGTGTAGATGATATATGTCGTATTAGGGTAAAAAATTCACCGATTTTACTGGATTTATACCATTGCGATCGCGGACTTTCTCCTACTAACTGGCAGCGTCAACAATTTCCCCAAGAATATCATCATAAAATCACTGTTTGTCACGATGGCATTGATACTAATTACTTTATCAGTAAACCAGATACTAAATTATTTTTACCTAGCATCAATTTGGATCTTTCCCACGTCACAGAATTAGTTACCTATTCAGCAAGAGGTTTTGAACCTTATCGGGGTTTTCCTCAGTTTATGGAAGCAGTAGCATTAATTCAACAACAGCGCCCAAATTGTCATATTGTAGTTGATGGGGAAGATAAGGTATTTTATAGTAAACATCTTGCTGATGGGAAAACCTATAAACAGTTAATGTTAGAAAGTCTAGATTTAGATTTATCGAGATTACATTTTACTGGTAGACTGCCTACCCATGAATATCTACAACTTTTACAAGCTTCCTCAGCCCATATTTACTTAACCCGTCCTTTTGTTTTATCCTGGTCAATGTTAGAAGCAATGTCTGTAGGATGTTTACTCATAGCTTCCAATACTCCCCCAGTTGTAGAGATCATTGAAGATGGTAAAAATGGACTTTTGGCAGATTTCTTTTCTCCTGTACAAATTGCTGAAAAGGTAAATCTAGCTTTGGATAATGCAGAAGATATGAAAGTTATTCGTGCAGCAGCAAGAAAAACAATAGTCAATAATTATAATTTAGCAGCATTATTACCAAAACAATTAGATTGGATATTCGGTAAGAAAACTTCTCTTAATTCCTATGGTTTGAGAATTTAGGTTTTATAGAGGTAGAACCTCTAGGTTTGCATTCCCAGTCTGGACACTGGGAACGAGTGGATAATTAAATTATGTGAAATTTGTTGCTGGAAAAACTTCCGTACCACAGGAAATACAACACCATTATAACGTTCAAGAGCAGGTAAATTTTTTACACTGCTATATCTAGATTGAGAACAATTAATAATTAATACAGCAGTTTCCGTTATTATGAGGTACAGATATTAATGATAAAACCCTTGTAGCGCAGGCATACTTAGACAAGCTCAGTACAAGTCTTGCCTGCTCATCGTGTACTTTATGTAGATGGAATGTGCTGTAAATCTCTTACTGATGTTAAAAATAGTAATAATTAATTATACTATATTGATTGTATCATAAATTATATTATGTATATTATGAAAATTACTGAGAAAATTTGCAAGATAAACTAACTTGTAAAAATATTATCTAATAGACATCTCCAGGAAAAAAATTATGGAACCTATTTATGGGGGCAGGTCGAAGCATTTGGGATATCTAGATGTCTGATTTTTCCGTTAAATTATCGCCCAAATGCTTCGCCCCTACAACTTATGACAAATTAATACATTCTATTTTGGAGAGGTCTAATTGATATATAATTTATAGTAGGGAGGTATTTTTCTCATAATTATCTCTCAACTAACTTCCCATCACTGCATCTCAATACTTTTCGGTTAAGCCCAAAAAATAAAATTCTGTAGGTTGGGTTGAGGAACGAAACCCAACATTTATAAGCTTTTGTTGGGTTGCGCTATCGCTTAACCCAACCTACAAAAACTCATAATTATCTCTCAACTAACTTCCCATCACTGCATCTAATAACAACTCACCACCAAATCGCACCGGATCTGTACAAGGTAAACCTGTTTGATCTGTAACTTGGGCGATCGCATTTTTACCAGCAACTTCATCTAAATCTCTAGTATTTAAAGCTATCCCCGCTACCGGAACTTTAGCAAACGCACCCACCCCACTAGCAACAATTTCATACATTTTAATTACCTCCGGTAAAGGAGGAATCGGAACATGAGGATTATTATGATTGTGAGTTTGTCCGGCTCGATGCACTAAAATTAAATGTGTAGGTTGAGAACCCCGAATTAAAGGTAAAGTTGCAGTTGAACCAGGATGTAATAAAGAACCTTGTCCTTCTATTTGCAGAATATCGTAATTTTTACCAAACCGCATCACCAACTGTTCCACCGCACCCGCAGCAAAGTCTACCCGCACTGCATCTAACGCTACTCCATCCCCTTCTAACATTAACCCAGTTTGACCAGTAGCTAAAAATTTCGACTTCCAACCCCGTAATTTTGCAGAACGATGTAATTCTAAACTGGTGGACATTTTACCAATAGCCATATCTGTTCCCACCGTCAACACCCGACGACAGGGAAGAGTCCGCGCTAACCCGGAAGCTATTTCTAAGTTAGCAGGTTCTTTTCGCACATCCCAAATTAAGCAACCTGGTTTTAAGAGAGCATTTAATTCTGGTATATTCCCTAAAGGTGTGTGTAGACCATTAACCAAAGACATTCCCCCTTTCAAAGCATCTTTGATATCCGGCCAATAATGATCAGGAATTATCCCACCTTTGGGAGCAATACCAATAACTAAAACTTCTGGTTGATATTGCAAAGCCGCACTCACTGAACCCACAACAGGAACATCACGTTTTATTCCTGTTAACTCTGATACAGATTTACCTACACATTCCCGATCTATCACTGCAACTATCGGTGATTCACTATAGCGTAAAATGGATAAACCGGTTTTTCCCTGAGTTCCACTCAGTCCTTCATGCAATAAAATTGCTATCTTTTTATTAAGTGGCAGACGCACTGTATTGTACTCCTAAACCTGGTAAATTATTAGGTAAAATTCGTCCTTTTTCAACTGATGCACCCACAAAAGGATCATCTATTAAATTTAAATGACTATCTAAATCTAAATAATCTGCTAATGGTGCAAGTTGGGAAGCTGCTGTATTGGCTAATGAACTATCAGAATAACAGCCAAACATCACTTGTAAATTATGTGCTTTGGCTGTATTTACCATTCTCCAAGCTTCACTTAAACCCCCAGATTTCATGAGTTTAATATTAATTCCATCTACATAATCTGCTAAGGGGGGAATATCCACACTGGTAAAGCAACTTTCATCCACAAAGATGGGTAAAGGTGAATGTTCTTTCAGGGTGGCTAATTTATTTTCTTCACCTCTTGGTAATGGCTGTTCTATATATTTTATCCCTAAATCTGCTAACCACAGAGACATAGAAATTGCATCTGCTAAACTCCAACCTCCGTTAGCATCTACAAATAAATCTATTTTTGGTGCTGTTTCTTTCACTGCTAAGAGCATTTTTCTGTCTGCTTCTATTCCCTCTTTTGCTCCTAATTTCACTTTTAATAATTTCACATCCATATATTCTAACCAGTCTTTGGTTCTGGTTGCTGCACCTTCTGGGGAGTTAATACCTATGGTTACGGATGTGGGTACTATTTTATTGAGATTTAGTCCCCACATTTTCCACAATGGTAAATTTACACTTTTCCCCATCCAATCATACAACGCCATGTCTATAGCTGCCTTGGCTGCGGAAGGGATTTGATACTGTGTTAAAATTGTTTCAATTTCCTGTCTTTGCCAAGGATTGTATAATTCTAACACAGGGGTGATTTTTTGCAAGGCATCTGTGATCATTTCGGTGGTTTGACGGTGATTTCCCACACCAAAGGGTGATGCTTCTCCCCATCCTTCAATGTCGTTTTCGATGATTTTGATGCTGATATTTGTTGTTTGTGTTGTTGTTCCTCTACTTATTGTTAACGGGAATCTTTTGTTAACTGTAAATTGACTGACTTGTATTTTCATTTTAGCAACTTATACTTATCAACTATTTATCAGCCATAATACACTAAATAAACAAGATTATAATTTTAGGACTTACGCAAGATGTGACTGAAAACCTTATTCCTGCGTAGGGGTAATTCATGAATTACCCTTACGTTTGTTCCCTTTTGCATAAATCCTGAATTTATTAGCTTCTGCATTGTTTGAAGAAATCCGGTATCCAATACTTTTCGGTTAAGCCCAAAAAATAAAATTCTGTAGGTTGGGTTGAGGAACAAAACCCAACATTTATCAGCTTTTGTTGGGTTGCGCTATCGCTTAACCCAACCTACAAAAACTCTTAACCGAACAGTATTGATCCCGTATCTGAATATTATCTATATTTTATTTATCAAGAAATTTAAATAATTTAAATAATTTAAATAATTTAAATAATAATAGAACCTGGAATTTCTGTTACGGGTGGTTCTCCCCAAGTTTCAATTTGGTTAAATGTATGTTTACTTAATGGATAAAATCTGATACTGTCTTCCAGGGAATTGATTTCTTTACCTAATCGTTGTTTTAATTCTGTATATTTCTGTGAATTGAGCAGACATTCAAAAACTGAATATTGAACTCTTTGACCATATCCTTCTAATAATTCTGAGATTTTTTGGCGACGTTTATCGTCAGGAATATCATAAACTATTACATAAAATAACATTTAAAAATTAACGAATTTGATAAGGTTGATAAACTTGACTAGGTTGATAGACAAATTCTTTAAAAATTTTAATTTGTTGAGTCATTAAATCCCATCGGGGTTGATTTTCACCTTTTTGATTTTGTACATCTTCCTCTAATTTCTGGAGAAAGTATTTTATATATTTTTCCCTACCATGATTATTGAGATAACAACCACCATCATGATAGACAAAATCTTGAGTATCATCCATAATTTTACTGTTGATTAACCACAACACCAAAGAATCAATAATTGGAGCGCGAAATTCTTCTATTAAATCAGAAGCTAATGCTGCATGACGTTCTGTTCCTTGATGCAAACAAGCATAATAGGGATCTAATCCTTGGATTTCTATTAATGTTAAAATATGATTCCACAGAATTTGATAACCAAAACTCAACATAGCATTAACGGGGTTTCCTGGGGGACGACGACTACGGGCTAAAAATATGAAATTAGGATGATTTAAGCATTCTCCAAAAGCGGAAAAATATTGAGCCGCACCAGCACCTTCTAATCCCATTAATCGTTCTGTTGTTTCTGCTTCCCGTGCTTTTTGAATTAATACAGCTAAACTTTTAATAGCCATTTCTGTAGTTGTTGAGGGATTGCGTCGTTGTTGACGTTGTAGAAAAGTCCGGCTATTTTTTAATTTACCTGCGACTATATTTTGAGCTACTATTAATTTATCGGTTGTTGTTAATTGTTGTTGATAACGGGAAAGTTGACGATATCCTCTAGCGATGGGCATTAATCGCCCATAACAATATCCCATTCTCGATAAATAAGCAATAGGAATATCTCGCCATAAACAGCTACGAATTGCTTCAGTAGTCATTTGTGATTTACCGAAAATTAATATTTGTTCTAATAGCGGTAATTGAATTTCTCCATGTATTGTTTCTCCTTGTTTGACTATTAAGGTTTCTGCTTTGAGAGAGATATAACAACCTTGACGGGAAATATATAATGTTCGCATAGTCGGTTAAGGGTAAGATTATTGATTACAAAAATTGATCTTTAGTTTGAGTACAAATTTTTTTCTAATGTTGTTAAGAATGATTAATTATTTTTGATTGTTGAGAAATGATTTCTGCTATCATATTTTTGATGTGAGTTGGTTGTAAAAAAACCACAATTTTATCAGATGCTGTAGCATTTATAAAACTAGCCAAGGTAACTAATAATGTATTGACAATAACTGCTGCTAATCCTAATGGGGCAATTAATAGGATTATAAGTGTAATTGACCCATTAAATATAGCGACTCCTAAATTTCTGACTAAAGCCGCACGATGAGAAATGTACATATTTTTTGTGAGTTGATGATTTTTTTAAAATAGACCTAATTGCCAGGTAATGTAAGGGGGTTTCATGCGAATAAGGAATTTTTTTGTTAGTAATGGTTTTTTTGCGGCCGGGTAGGGGAGGGGGTGCAAATGTTGATTCTTTCGTTGACCCTGCCGATCCCTTGCTGGGTAAGGGTTTCAGGTGTTTTAACATCATGGTTTATGGTGCTGGTTGACTCTTTTTTTAGACCCGGCCGAAAATTGCCTCTAGACAGTAGGCAGGGTAAGGGTTTATAATGGTGGCTACCGCTTCCTTAACAAGAAGTGGAATTAATGGAAACAACTCTTTTCTTTAGAGTTGTACAGCTCTATCAACTTTACCGCTTCCTTAACAAGAAGTGGAATTAATGGAAACTGCACTCTCCTCACGTTCAATTGCCACTCTCTCCTCACCTGACCGCTTCCTTAACAAGAAGTGGAATTAATGGAAACACCAATAAGACTTTTATGGATATGAGTAACGTACATTTACCGCTTCCTTAACAAGAAGTGGAATTAATGGAAACTCATTCATTAGGTTTAGAGCCTCATACCTCGACTGAGGATTTAAACCGCTTCCTTAACAAGAAGTGGAATTAATGGAAACTGTGTTAGTAGTGACAGATTTAGGACGGCTAAAATCTAAACCGCTTCCTTAACAAGAAGTGGAATTAATGGAAACAACAGAGGAGAACTTTTGAAGCTCAGTGAGGTCTCCATCTGACCGCTTCCTTAACAAGAAGTGGAATTAATGGAAACAACTAAGACGTTTATTTTCACAGAACAACACAGCTATTTCACCGCTTCCTTAACAAGAAGTGGAATTAATGGAAACTTGGGCTAGGTTATTGCTAGAGGATTCAGACTTTAGTACCGCTTCCTTAACAAGAAGTGGAATTAATGGAAACACGAAGCTTTCGCTCCTGTTTGTTAAGCTTTGGTAGCTTCACCTCCGCACCGCTTCCTTAACAAGAAGTGGAATTAATGGAAACACCTGAGCAGGTAAGGAAATACGTTCTTCTATTTGTTGTACCGCTTCCTTAACAAGAAGTGGAATTAATGGAAACAAGGAGACAAGGTGCGGAGAGCTAGGGAAGAGTATTCTTACCGCTTCCTTAACAAGAAGTGGAATTAATGGAAACTTTAACCAAGCCTCTTGCAGTGGCAGGGGTGCCACCGCACCGCTTCCTTAACAAGAAGTGGAATTAATGGAAACTGTGAAGCTTTGGGTGTGGAAATTCAGCCCGGCTTAACCGCTTCCTTAACAAGAAGTGGAATTAATGGAAACTGTATCACTACCTAAAGGAGTGGGTAGAAACCACTCCTGAGCCCACCGCTTCCTTAACAAGAAGTGGAATTAATGGAAACTCCTAAAGAGATGTTGAGTACATCCTCTATAGAAACTGAACCGCTTCCTTAACAAGAAGTGGAATTAATGGAAACAAGCCTTCACAAAAGCTTATATAGTTGATTAATTCTTGTACCGCTTCCTTAACAAGAAGTGGAATTAATGGAAACGAGCTGGAGCAGGGGCTGGAGCAGGGGCTGGAGCAGGCTGGCATTGAACCAGGGATGCAAGCCTACCCGCAAACCGCTTCCTTAACAAGAAGTGGAATTAATGGAAACAACATAGTGGCGCGTGATCAGCATCCTTGTGTAAACCGCTTCCTTAACAAGAAGTGGAATTAATGGAAACGTCAGGTGAACTACTTTTATAAATCCGTTCAATCATGTCACCGCTTCCTTAACAAGAAGTGGAATTAATGGAAACTTTTGGGTAACTCTTACTGGTACACCAACAACAAGCTCTACCGCTTCCTTAACAAGAAGTGGAATTAATGGAAACTTAGCAAGATTTGCTTTGTTAATAGACTCTTGAATTTCTTACCGCTTCCTTAACAAGAAGTGGAATTAATGGAAACAGCTACGTGGTCGCCTAAGTCGTGCCGTAGGGGCACTCACCGCTTCCTTAACAAGAAGTGGAATTAATGGAAACCAAGCTAGTAGCAAAAAATTACTAGCACTCATATCAGAGATGGGGACACCGCTTCCTTAACAAGAAGTGGAATTAATGGAAACTTGGAGGTTTTCTTGCTCCTCTTGTTTTAGAGCAGCAATTCTCACCGCTTCCTTAACAAGAAGTGGAATTAATGGAAACGTATTTTCTACTTGAGAATATTTCCTGAAGACCATGAAAACCGCTTCCTTAACAAGAAGTGGAATTAATGGAAACGTTCTTCCTGCTCAAGATCAGCAATGCGCTGCTCAAACCGCTTCCTTAACAAGAAGTGGAATTAATGGAAACTTGAGGAACTCCTGCTTCAATAGCTAAGTTTAGCAAAGACAACCGCTTCCTTAACAAGAAGTGGAATTAATGGAAACGTTATATTTACAGATTAAAGTTGGCGCGGCAAGACGCAACCGCTTCCTTAACAAGAAGTGGAATTAATGGAAACTGTCCTTAGTGGTTTACTAACAGTCAATACCTATGAAGACCGCTTCCTTAACAAGAAGTGGAATTAATGGAAACTAGTAATTAAGAGCGTTAAGAAGGTCGCTCCTTCTGTGTCTATGAGAAACAAAATTGCTAAAGCTTCCCGCAAGGCTCAACATCGCTTGGCAGCAGCTAAACGCCGCCGTCGGCAAGCAAAAAATGGCCGGGTTTGCAGCCCAGCCTACCAAGCTCTCTGCAGAACCGCTTCCTTAACAAGAAGTGGAATTAATGGAAACTGAATTACGAGAGAATCTTTCGGCTCAAATGTGCCACCGCTTCCTTAACAAGAAGTGGAATTAATGGAAACACCCCAGCCATCCACGCTGGAAGATCAGGACGCGCACCGCTTCCTTAACAAGAAGTGGAATTAATGGAAACCCACTATCAGATCCCGGACTTCTTTGAGAAGTCCGGGATCTACTGCTTAAATGAAGATTTTCCTCATTCGCATGAGAAGCATTGAATCACGAGAAAATTGCGAGTATGTTGTTACAGGAGATGTAAACAAAACTACCGCCAGGGTGAAGGAATATCTGTTATGGGAGAAAATAATGACAATAAAAAACTGTTGCGTCAATCTTTAGATGCAATTAATGAACAAGAAGAACGGAAAAAAGCAGATAAAATTGTGCGGCTTTCTCGTTTAAATATAACCATTGCAGTTTTATTATCTTTATTGATTCCCCTTGCTGGATATTGTTACACACGACGTTGGAAAGCACTGTTGTGGCTGGGTTTGAGTCTTGGTGTAACAGGTGCAATAATTGGATTATCTTCCTCTACAGAAGAAGAAGCAATGGAAAGAGGTTTTGCTATTGGTTCTATTGCTAGTTTAATTGCGCCTATTGATAATGGTTTAGCTATTTCCCGTGCTAAAAAGCAGATCGAAGATATTAATAATTAGGATTTGCTAAAAAAGTATTCTCATGGGAATTGGGAATTGGGAATAGATGAAAGAGTTTAGCAGAGAAAAATGTCCTAATTAAGGTGTCTTGATAACTACATCAATAATCTAGATTAATACATGAATAATTTAGATTATTAATTTAGATTATTAATTTAGATTATTAATTTAGATTAATAATATTGATGTCTTCTTTTATTTATTGAGTTAGTCATGGAAATGTTTAATAAATTAATCCGTAAAATATCGGTTTTTGGTATTAACTTTTATCAAAAACATCTCTCACCTTACAAGGGTTATTGTTGCGCTCATCGAATTTTGCATGGTGGTGATTCTTGTTCTGAATATGTCAAAAAAGCTTTTTTAGAACAGGATTTAAATACAGCAATTCAACTTTCCCGTCAACGATTTACAGAGTGTGGACAAGCTGCGGAAAATTTAGCATCTCAAAAACCACGTCAACAGGAAAATTTAAATGTAAGATTAGGATCGGCAAATTTACAGCGCAGAAGTTCTCGTTTATTCAATCGTCGATCATTTTTGTATTTAATCATTCCTGCATTCTTTACTTTTGGTTTAGTAACTCCTGCATTAGCAAGTAAAGGAAAAGCTTATAGTCAATGTTTGAAAATGGCAACAAAATCAAGTGTAAGACAAGATCAAAAAGATGGTAAATGTGGTAATGAACCAGAGTTATATTATGGTTTATGTTGTTTGGGAATTGTGGGTTTAGGTATTGCTAATGACGATAAATAGGGGTTGCTGAAAAAGTTATTTGTGGGAATTAAGAATGTGCTGTAAATGCAAGGTTTTTGATTTCCCATATCATAAAAGCTTGCACTTTTTCAGTTTTTGATTATTTAAAATCTTTGTGGGGAAAATTCATAAATTTTCCTGACATTCATTCATTTTTACCTGATGTTTATTGATTGGCAATCTACTGAAAACTTTATTCTTGCATAGGGGTAATTCATGAATTACCCCTACTTTTGTTCCTTTTGGCGTAAGTCCTATGATTCTATTTAGGGTTTGCTGAATAAACCTAAAACCTTGATATATCAAAGGTTAGAGGCTGATAAACACAGAAATTAGTGCAAGGGTTTTGAAGGGTATACCGGAATGTGCATTTTTTGGGATTTCAAGAGATGGCAAAGAAATTTTCAAATCTCCTCCTGACTCCTGACTCCTGACTCCTGACTCCTGACTCCTGACTCCTGACTCCTGACTCCTGACTCCTGACTCCTGACTCCTGACTCCTGACTCCTGACTCCTGACTCCTGACTCCTGACTCCTGACTCCTTGATCTCCTGACTCCTGACTCCTATGCCCTCACGGAAAGACTTTCTCAGCAACTCCTATTTATAGATATTAACAATATCTTCGCCAATTTGTTTGATTTTATTGACTAATAATTCTGGTTTTACTACTTTTACCCCACCTTTAAAACCGAGAATCCAGCGTAGTAATTCTATATCATCTACACACCATTTAGGTAACATAACTTGAAAGCGATGGGGAAATTTAGCATCTCTTGTCTGTTTAAGACAAAAAATAGATTTCGGTAGATTCAATTTTTTAGCTGTAGTGGGTAATGACATTTTCATTTGTGAGGAAGGAAAACGTTTAGTTCCTTCAGCGACAAAGTTAAACATACTATCATTAAACCAAAGTTCAATGGTGATCAAAACCTGAGAACGTTCTTTTTTAGTTCCTTCTAAAAGTGTTTTTTGATCTTGATGATCATATCCTAAAAAAATGCTGGCACACATTTGAGAAAGTTTTTGTAATTTGTTTAATGCTGTTTTCTGTTCTGTTTGGGAACGGTTGATGATTTGATGTTTACCGATAAATAATCTATCTAGTCTTTCAAATCGTAATAAACCTTTTTTGTCTCCACTCATTAATTCATAACCTAAGTACCAAGCAGAATTAAAAAATACAATTTGTAAAGGAAATGCTAAAAAGAATCCTTCTTGATCATGGGCAAATTTACCACTTCCAGGAAAACGGTTTAATTCTAATAGTTTTCCTTGGGCGATCGCTTCTTCTAATTCTTGGATATTTCTGGCTAAAGATTCTTGGGGTAAATAATCTGCATCTATCATACTACGATTGGCGATCGCCCGCACGGGATAAACTTGATTTACACCTAATTTACTTTTTTCCATACGACTAGTAAACTTTTGGTAAATCTCTAAAGCAATAGGATCATTTAAACTTTTAGCTTGAGACTGTAACATATTAAAAATTTGTGTTAACTCTAAACTTGATAAAATTCCAGTTCCTGCAAAATAACCGTCACGCATAGAAAAATCCGGGAGAATTTTATAGGGTTTGAGGACTTTTTCAATATCTTTACGAACTGAATCTATACTATTACCAAAAATTCCTTCATATTTTGGCAATGCTAACAGCAAAGTTTTTAAACTACCTGATCCTGAAGAAAATAAAAATGGATGATGGAGAATTAACCGGATAATAGATAACAATCTTTGAAAAGCTGTTAAATCTGAATAAGGATGAGTTATTAAAACAGTGGCAGATTTAGGAACATAATCACCTACATCAATAGTACCGGGAAGAACTTGAGAAATACTATTGACACCAATGAAACTATTTTTCTGTAACCAAATTAAATCTTGAGCAATAGATTGTTTATCTGCATATACTTTACCATATAACCGACTTACAAAACCAGCTACTTCGGCCAAAGAATTAGCAAATTCAGGAAGATAACCAAAAACATTCAATAATAAATGAGGATGTGTAGATTGTAAATTACCAACTCCTGGATAATTAATAATTACAGAAATCAAATACATTAACCTTTCAAAATCTAAGAATCTACTATAAGCGTGAAAAGTTATGTGACTATTGCGATTACTACGATTAACAAGAGTTCTATCAAGTTGTTGAATCGTATTTACAACTTCTTGAAAATTGAACTTTGGCGAAATGACATCAACTTCCTTAATAATTACCAAACCTTCCCCAGAAACCGGGGGAAAATCTAACAAAGATTGATACATACTATCAATAACCATATCGGGAACTTGACGGTGACGCTGTTGATTCCATTGTTTACAAACTTCCAAAGGAGTTGTTAAATACCAACCGATCCACAACACCGGAAAATCAACCGCCACATTCAACTTTTCTAATAAATCTAATCTCCATATCCGCCTGGCGTTAGTAGCATCATAAATGACACCAACACCTTCAGTAATAGCATTAACTACAGCAGAAATCACCTTTGCTTCAATTTCCTCCCATACACCTTGAATAGAAGCATCACCATATAACTGATGACGAATAGCATCAGTAGAAACAACGCGATAATTACCCAACTTAGCGAGACTAGCAGCAAAGGTTGATTTTCCGCTACCAGGAACACCGATGAGGAAATGACAGATAGGAGTGGACATAATTATTCATATTCAAAACTTATCTTGCATTTTCCCCCCTACCTTGGGGTAAAAGTCTAGTGTTTTCAAGCGAATGAGGAATTTATTACCCTAGTTCCCCCAGTAAATTTCGTCATTCGCATGAGTAGCAGTTTACAACCAAAATTTTACCGCTAAGATAAAGCACAAGGGAGTCAATGTTCACAGATTGCAAAAAACAGCCAAATTTGTTGACACATCTTCATAGATATTGACAATACCTGTTTCATTTTCTTACCAATTATGAAAAACTCTTTTTTTTTCACACAGTATAACTTTTAGCGTGTATTGTGAAAACTAAGCAAACAAGGAGATACAGAACCCGTGACTAAATATACTGCTATCACCTTTGCACCCGTCCAAGGGTTCATAGAAAAATCCCGCAAACTGCGAGACTTATACGGTGGTTCATTAATTCTGTCCTACTTGAGTCAACAAATAGTTAACTCTGTTAATACGCACAATTTAACATTAATTTCTCCTGCACTTCCTACAGTTCAAAAAGGAATGCCAAACCGCATTTTAATTAAAGGAGAAATGACCAGAGAACAAGCAGAACAAGTCATCCTTTCCCGATGGAAAGAGATGTTAAAAGTTTGCCGAGAATGGATAGAAAAACAATTACCAGAATTTGATTATCAATGGGAAAGAGAATGGAGTTTATGGGGTTCTCACACTTGGGAGATATTTCAAGGATGTGGTAATAGTATCATTGAGGCAATGAATGATTTAGAAACTAAAAAATTATCCCGTGATTGGACAGCGGTAAACTGGATTGGTGAAAGTTCTAGTTTAACAGGTACTGATGGAATTGCGTTTCCTGGGATGGGTGGAAAATCTCGTAATCCTCAAACCATGAACTATAAATTAGAAGATGAGAAAATCAAGGATTTTTATAGTAAATTAGCAGAAATTACCGAAGACCAAAAAGAAGGAAATCCAGAAAATCCAGAAAATCCAGAAAATCCAGAAGGTAAATTTATTGCCATTAACGAAAAATTGAGTATTCCCGAATTAGTAAAACGTCTCGTTACATGGGAGAAAATTCAACAACAAATAGGTATAGATCCACTGGATAAAGGTTTTACAGAAATTCAACGTAAACCACAACCAGCACAACCAGAAAAAAATCAAGAAAGTGTTCCTGGACAATGGACAGGATGGTTCATGGGAGATGGTGACGAAGTTGGCAAACATTTACAAGAATTAGCGAAAAAAGAAAATGGTGATGAACAAATAAAAAACTTTAGTGATGCTATGCGAACTTGGGGTAAACAATTTGATGAAAGATTTAATTTAAAACAAAAAATAGGTAGAATTGTTTACGCTGGTGGTGATGATTTTTTAGGAATTATTTATAGTAATAATCCTCAAAAACCCATTTCCCCATTAACAGCCTATGAATGGTTATTAACGTTAAATGAGACATGGCAAAAACACCAACAGAAAATAACTGTCAGTGTCGGTTTTGTCTGGGTTGCAGGTAGCGTACCTCAGCGAGATGTTTTACAACATTGTCGGGAAGCGGAAAAAGTAGCCAAATCTCTAGGAAGAGATAGAGTAACTATTCGGGTGGTTTTTAATAGTGGTCAATATATCCAGTGGACTTGTCCCTGGTGTTATTTGGGGATTTTAAAGAAGTATCAAGATAGGGATAAAAATTCCAATTGGAGTCATATTTATCAAGACTTAGCTTATTTAGAATCTCGCCGAGTATTTGATATTGAAAATGCCAAGGAAGCATACAATGTTAAACAAACAGCATTAAATTTTTTTGATCTCTATTTTCCCGGAGAAGGTCAAAAATTAATCATTGATATCAAGGATGGTAAAACCATAAATGATCAAAAGAATGAACTAGCTAAAAAACTCGCTGGTTTTAGCGATGATAGCAATGAAATTGATCGGTCAAAAGCCATTGTTGATTGGATTACAGATTTAGTTAAAGTAGGTTGGCATTTATGTTCAAATACTTAATTAGTATTAACCCTTTAGGTTTGATGTATGGTAGTGCTGGGGCGTTTTTATCACCAGAAAATTTGGTAGGCCGTTCCGGTGCTAAATTTCCTCCCGATGCTGCTACCTTAGCAGGTTTAATGTTTAGCATTAACAAAGTTAACGAAAAATTTACTCAACAAACCTTGAGAGATAATCTTTATGTTGCAGGTCCGTTTTGGGCAAAATCAACTAATATAAGTACACAACAAAACTTTTTTATTCCCATACCTTGGCATAAAATCATATCTAAAAAAGGTTTTGGAGAATGGAAAATAGAAAATAATCAGTGGAAACTGGAAAAAAACATAGACGCAGACAAACCTGAAGCTGATTATCGTTGGCAAACTATAGAATCTTGGAACACATCAGCAAAAGGACTAAAAACGAGTAATCAATCAATTGCTGATAATCCTTGGAAATTTGGTTCTTTGATTCATCCCAAAATTCAACCATCAGAACGGTGTGTAGTCAAATCTGATGGACTCTTTTTAGAGAACTCTGCACAAATACCTGATGATGTTTGTTTAGTTTATTTATCCACATATCCTATTGATAACGGTTGGTATAAATTTGGAGGAGAAAATCACATTGTAGAAATATCTTGTGATGAAATATCACCAAAAATCATAAAACTTTTAAATCAACCCATCGGTAAAAGTTTTGCATTAATAACACCGGGAGTCTGGGGTTCTAACCGAATCTCTCACCGTCAACCCCAACCAGAGGATCATAGTTTTCCTGAAACTGTGCAGATGCTAACAGATAAACCTGTTCCCTATCGTTTCCGTTCCCAAGGAACATTAGGAAGAGGACGTTATGCTGTTCCTGCGGGTAGTGTTTACGTACTCAAAGAACCTATTAATAAACCTTGGTGGGAATGGGACGAGAAATGGTTTCCTAATGAAGGTTACAGTCTTAAAAAACTCGGTTGTGGTTTGTGTTTACCAGTAGAAATTGAAGGAGTTAACTAAAATGTATACCAAAACCTATGGAATTATCGAAACCTTAGCACCCCTCCATGTTGGTGCAACCGCAGGAGAAGAAAGCGGAAATTTAAACTTGATTTTCCGTGATCAATTTACCCAAACTGGTATCATTCCCGGTAGTTCTATTCGTGGTCGTTTACGTTCAGAAATGCGTAATGATCAAAGTGAAAATGAAGCCAATTATTGGTATGGTAACGGTGCAGACGATGACAAAAATAACGAATCTATCGTTAAATTTGAATATGCTTCTATAGTTTGGATTCCCGTTTTTTGCCCAGGTCAACCTATTGTATGGGTAACTTGTCAGCGATTATTAAAACGTTATCAAAGAATAGCAGGTGATAGCATTGTTAAGGTAAATGGACAAGATCAACACCTCAAAGACATCAAAATTCCTGATGCTTATACAGGTTCAACCAACTTAGTCGCAAAACAAGCAACAGGAGGTAAAAGAACGATTTTCTTTAATTTAGGTTTCTTAGAAATTAACAAAACACAAGACTTATCACCCTGGTTTCCTGACCAGCAACAACAACCATCAGTCGTAGTCGCTGATAGTGATATTGCCATGATTCATGATATGGCATTATATCGCCAAAGTCGTGTCCGTCTCAAATCAGATCAAAAAGTAGTCGAAGGTGGGGGGTTTTTCAACACCGAAGCATTGCCCGAAGGAACTATTTTAGTATTTCCTATTGCTATTAGAGATGATAAATCAGGTAAAAAATGGCAACCTTTCACTATTGGCAAAACCGCAGATATTTATTTAGGTGGTTTAGAATCAATTGGTTTAGGTCATTGTGAATTAACTATCAAAGGAGAATAAAAAATGACTTGGCAATCTTATAACTTAGACCAAAAAGCACAAAAATTAGTCCTCATCTACCGGGATAAAAAAGGTGTCATCGGTCAATCTCATAAAATGAGAAGTACCGTAGCTTATGGTTTAGAAAGATTTTGGGGTGAACATTTACGACTCTTACCTAAAGAACCAGACAAAGGTAAATATTGGCGTGACACTTGGACAACTTTTGTGGGAATTATGAAACAAGCAGGAATTAAATTACCTGAAGATCAAGTTGATGGTAGTAATACCCGACAAGTACAAGATTATGCTTCTAGATTATGGAGTTTAGATATTGAAGATCAACGCATTTGTTTAGCAGTATTGACTCAATTTTGTGACAGTTTAGTTTGGTGGACTCAACGTTATAAAAAACCAGGTGATAGTGATGCCGAACAGTAATGAAGTACCCTTAATGTTTCAAGCACAAATTAGCGGTAGGGGACAAATTCAATATATTCAACAACCTGAACAGTCTGAAAGATGGGTTGATGAATGGCTAGAAGCTACCGCTATCAAGCCTCCTAATTTTAGTCATCATGTGAGGACAAAGGAATATAAAATTAGTTGGCGGTTGCTTTCTAATAGCGGTCAAGATGATGATTTTATCCGTCCTGTAATTGCGGCTAATGGGTTTCCCTATTATCCTGGTGCGAGTATGAAAGGTGCATTTTTAAGACATTGTACCCCTGCACAAGCTATTAGATATTGTGGTTATCAAAATAGTAGTGAAACTAAACCGGGAATATTACGTTTTCATGGTGCATTTCCCCAAGATGCAACTTGGAAAGAAGAACCTTTAATTGATGTAGTTCACCCCCAAGAAAATTGGCAAGTAAAAAACAGTGATTCCCATGCTGCGTTTTTGCAAATTTCCCTTTATGCACCAACTTTAGTTTTTGGTATTTCTAGCACTATTGAATTAGAGGATAGTGAATGGGAAACTATTTGGAGGATTTGGGATCAAGCGATAGAAAGGGGTATTGGTTCTAGGGTAAGTGCGGGTTATGGTCAACCTATTAATCACCCAGAAACTAAGTTATTTACTGTGAATTTAAAAGGACAAGGTTTAGCCTCACAATTAATAGATAAAACTGGTGAATTTCGCCCCAATATGTTTAAAGCTGCTTTACGGGGTCATACTTTACGGTTATTTAGTGGGGTGACAGATGAGAATACAGCACAAGAATTAACTAAGGAACTGTGGGGAGGTTTTGCAGGTGCTAAAGGTGCAGTAGTGGGAGATTTAGGTATTGCTTTTCATGCTGAAAGTTTAGTCATGGGTGAGTTTACCTATAATCACAATAGAATATCTATGCCTACCTATGATTTAAAAAAAGGTACTTTAACTATTCTCTGTATGAAAAATCATGCAGATGAATATAGAAAGCAATTGAGAATTTTAGCTAAAGCAATTTTGCGATTTTCTCTATTAATAGGTGGTTTTGGTAAATCATCCCGCAGGGTAGATCATAGAATCTTTTTCCCTAAATATTTCGACTATGAAGATAAACCTATGATTGGTTGTCAATGGGGATTTACTCAAGAATCAGAACCATATTATTTTCCTGTGAATAATATTAACCACATCAAAAATATTATTGAGAATGTTCGCAAAGCTGTCAATAATTGGTTGGTTTTTAAAGGTAAATCTCAAAATTATCAACGAAATGCTTGGCGGGAATGTTTTCATCCTGAAAATGTACAAATTTGGGGACGTTTAGCGGTAGATAAAGAAGATAGTTTAGCAGTGGGCTGGTTTCATGGAAATTATAGAGGTACTCAATCAATTAAACGTTCTAAATTGACTGGGGAAATGGGAAAAATTGGCAGAATTTACCATCGAATGTATCCCCATTATAAAATCAGGGAAGATCAGATGATTCGCCAACGAGGATATGTAGAGTTATTAACCATCTTTCCTGATAAAAGAGATGAAACTACTAAACAGTTTTTAGCTTTTTTACCAACAAGTGGGTTTGAAAAATTGTGGGGTGTGTAATCAAGATCCCGGACTTCTATGATTAATTCAAATAGAAGTCCGACATCTATCTGCAAATTTGATTAAGTAAAAATTTGATTAAGTAAAAATTTGATTAAATAAATTTTCAGGAGTTGAAAAAATGAGTATTTGGATTGTAACTACTGGCAATAGTGATGTTATCCTAACACACAATCAGACTTGGGGAGATTTACACTATGAAGCAAGTGATAAATTAGAATGTTCTGATTTTGCACAAGCTGATCCCAGAGATTCTAACGATCACAATGCTGGGTATACAGTACCAGCAAGAGTTCTCGGTATAGTTTATGAAAATCAAAAAGAATACTATGAACAAGATTTAAAATTTCCATTGTTAGATACTTATCAAAAATATCTCACAGCAAATAATGTGGAAATTGAGAGAATTATTGTCTTATTAACAGATCAATCTCAAATCTTTAGCACACAAGAACAAAGAATACACCCAAGATCACCTTATTGGAAAGATACTTGTACCCTGAAACCTGTATTAGAGTGGTATTTCCAAAATTCAGAAATTAGCTGTACACCAGAATTTGAATATTTTATTCCTTCTAATAATGCTGCTGGTATTGATAACTGGGATGCTACTTTATCTTTGGTGGAAACAAAGTTAACACAGTTAATAACAGAGTTAAATATTGACACTAACCAGGAAGTGTATGTTAGTCATCAAGCGGGAACTCCCGCAGTTTCTTCTGCTGTGCAGTTTGTGAGTATTGGAAAGTTTAAAAAGGTTAAATTTTTAGTTGCTAATGAATATTTTGATACTGAAGATTATGATATTAAATCTCAATCTAAAATCATTGAAAGTTCCCGTTATCAAAGAAGTGTACAAATTCAAAAAGCTAAACAGTTAATTAATAAAGGTTTACCTGCTGCTGCTAAAGAAATTTTAATTGGTATTGTTGATGATCAAGTGATTAAAGAAATTAATGAAATTGTTGATTTATTTAATATCAAGAGTTCTTTTGCGAAAGGTAAAGAATTTGAGGTTAAATCAGCAGTTACTAGAATTTTAACTGCTATTGATTTGATTGAAATTTTCTTTAAACAGGAAAATTACATTCAGGGTATAGCACTTTTAAATGCTACTCAGGAAACTTTTTTAAAAGCTGCTATTATTTCTCAAAGCCGAAAAATCAATGATATTATTTATCATGTATCTGATTTAGTTGATTGGAATAGAGGCGGTTTATTTCTGAAATCAGATTCTAAAATTAGTCAAGTTAACAATTCTCAGAATATGGCACATATTTTGAAATCTTTCAACTTGTCTATTCCTGTAAATGGTGATTTTGATTTTACGGATTGGGACAGATACCAAAAAGGTCTTAACAGAGGATTTAAACTGGTTAATAGTAGACAATTTATCTGGTTATGTAACTTAAAACCAGATTTTAAATCTTGGGGTATTTTATCTTGGTCTTGTAAGTATATAAGAGACAGAGAAGAAGATTTACGTAACCAATTGTTACACAACTTGTTGGGAGTTGATCAAAAAGAAGTAATCCGTTATATTTTCGGTTATGATGAAGAGAAAATTAAGGGATTTTTGCAGTTAATTAAAAAGTCAAATACTGAATATGAGCTTTCAATTAATGAAGTTCATAAAGCTTATGTAGAAAATGTAAAAATACCTTTTATCAAAGCGCTAAAGTTATTTGCACTTTCCCAAGAACAACCTATAGAAAATCAATTGGAGGAAAAATTGCAACAAATAGCAAATTCAATTTACTAATCTATAAGTTTATTTAGTTTATTTATAAATTCCCTGACTTCTCAAGATAAATTCGCAATTCAATTCAATCCTTTATTAATCATGGAAGTCAGGGATATTAGGAGTAAAGTAAATAAAAGGTTTTTGTATGAATTTTGATGTTTTGATAAGGTCAGCCTAATAAGGCTCAAATGCTAACTATTTCTTTCTGACAAAATACCTCTAGACACCACAGGGGAAAAGAGACTAAAATAGAGCGATCGCTTCCTCCATAGGGAATAAAAATAGAGTAGATTCCAGATCAATAAGATACAGAATCTAAATTGAAACCTCAACCGACTTAGGATTACCTTAGCAATGACAGACAGAGATCCATACATTTATAGAATCAAATCAGTTCAAAAAATCGTAGATGGCGACACTATTGATGCTGATATTGACCTTGGTTTTGATATCTCCCTGACTAAGCGCATTCGTCTTGATGGTATTGATACCCCAGAAACGAGAACAACGAATACTGATGAAAAAAAACTTGGTCTTGAAGCTAAAGAATGGCTAAAAAAACAACTAGACAGTAAACATCAAATTCTGGTTAAAACAAAACTTCCAGACAGCACAGAAAAATATGGGAGAATACTGGGCAGGTTATACGTTGACGATGTATGTCTTAATGATCTGATGATTGCCGAAGGATATGCTTGGAAATATGATGGTGGCACAAAAAACAAAGACTTTGAACAACTGAAAGAAATTCGTAGATTAAAAGGAAATTAACAAAGTAATCAATAACCCGATCCCCGACTTCTATTTTTAATTATCCCTTGCATGATAAAAATTATATCAGAAATCGGGGATATTTCTGCAATGATATCGCGGACTTTTACACCAGTTTCCGAAGATATCGAGTACCCATTTAGCAGGCAAGACTTGTACTAATCTTGTCGAAGTATGCCTGTTTTTTCATATCAGGAGTTTATCAAATGGATGAGTTTATGCAAGCTGCAATTAGCGAAGCCAAACAAGGCAGAAATGAGGGCGGAATCCCCATTGGGTCTGTTTTGGTCAAAGATGGGAAAATCCTTGGTAGAGGTCATAATAAACGGGTTCAAGATGGTGATCCTGTCACCCATGCGGAAATTGATTGTTTAAGAAATGCAGGGAGAATTGGTAATTATAAAGGTACAACTTTATATTCTACATTAATGCCATGTTATTTGTGTGCCGGTGCTGTGGTGCAGTTTGGGATTAAAAAAGTAATTGCAGGAGAGTCCAGAACTTTTCCTGGTGCAAAAGAATTTATGGTTTATCATGGTGTGGAAGTTATAGATTTAAACCTGGATGAATGTGAAAAAATGATGAGTCAATTTATAGCAGAAAAACCTGAATTATGGAATGAAGATATAGGAGTTTAAAGGAGTCAGGAGTCAGGAGTCAGGAGTCAAAATTTTGGATTTCCCTCGTTTCCAGTCTCTGACTGGGAATGCTATCATAGAGTCTCTGACTCTAATTTAACTAAAGGTAAAGCCTTTAATAATTCATTCCCATACAGAGTATGGGAACGAGTAAAACGAGTAAATTACGAATTACGAATTACAAATTACGAATTTCTCCAAAGTAATTCTATCAGGTAAAGAACTCTGCGCCCCTAATTTTGTAGTTGCTAAAGCCCCTGCTGCTGCACCCCAAACTACTGCTTCTTTTAAAGGTTTTTCCTGAAAAAGTGCTGCTGCTAAACCACCATTAAAAGCATCACCAGCAGCAACGGTATCTACTGCATTAACTGAAAATGCAGGAATATAAAAACTCTCTTCTTTAGTTGCACAATAAACACCTTTTGCACCTAGTTTAATAATTGCACATTTCACGCCTTTTTGTAATAAAGTATCTGCTGCTTTTGCTGCTGTTTCTTGTTCATTAACTGCAAAACCTACTAATTGACTAGCTTCGGTTTCGTTGGGTGTAATAATATCAATTAATGGGTAAATTTCATCTGGTAAATTATTTGGTGCTGGTGCAGGATCGAGAATAACTTTTATATTTGCTTCTTTGGCTTTTTGGGCTGCTAAAATTCCTATTTCTAAAGGAATTTCTAGTTGTAAAAGTAGGAATTTTGCATCTATGAATAAATTAGATAATCTATTGATATCATCTTGATTAACTTTACCATTTGCACCGGGAATAACTATGATATTATTTTCCCCTTGCTGATCTACAGTAATAACTGCAACCCCAGAACTGACGGTTTCATCAATTAAGATATTTTCAGTTTTAACACCACAATTTTGCAAATTTTTAATGAGTTCTGCACCAAAATTATCAGCACCTACACGCCCGATCATTTGCGTGGGTATTCCTAATTTTGCTAATGCAACTGCTTGGTTTGCACCTTTACCCCCAGGGGTGGTAAAAAAGCTTTCGCCTAGCAATGTTTCCCCAGGAATAGGTAAGCGGGGTGTGGTTGCTACTAGGTCTATATTTATGCTGCCAAAAACGATAATTTTCATATTCAGGAGTTATTAAATACAGCAGATTTAAGATTTTAAGGGCGGGCAGTATGCCCACCCCACAAGATTTAAAATGTTTGAATGTGTAATCTTTTCATGTGTAATTAATGATGACTAAAATATTAAGCACGCCATCGCAATAATACACTTTTTACAGGATTGATAAATTCTCGTTTTTCAGATGTAGCACGGGCAAATTCACGTTTTAATTGATAATACCATTGTGCTTGCATATCTGAATCTTTAATCAGTCGCAATACAGGATTGTATTTGAGTCCAATTTGCTGTTTTTCTACTACTGTGCGGTCTTGATCTAAAAATTTTCTGGCTAAGATATGAATTAAAGGTGTGAATATTCTTAACCAATTTGGTATACCATAAAGGACAAAATTTACTTCTGTTTCGGTTTCAGAAATTGGTGTGACTGCGGTTAAATTACAAACTCGATGTTTGCCAAATGTAATTTCTTCTATTCTCACTCCTGGTAAACGAAAAGAAATTTCTACTTCGGGTATTCCTCCACCGACTAACCAATATAATCGGCTCATATTTTCCATATTATCTGACAATTGATGTCGTCTGACTGTAAACCCATAATGTGAAGGATCAAATTGTTTGACTTCTTCATGTATTTCTCCACTTCTCCACCACCAAACTCTATGTACATAGGGAGAATGTGCAGGGTCCATTAAACCTGTCACCGCATGATCTACAAAGCAAGGAAACCGCATTACTTCTACTAAATGAGGTTGTTGTTCAGGAAAACCAGGAACTATGGGAACATCTTTTTGATCAGCGTTGACTTGAGATTTTTCGTTATCGACCATGTAGATCCAAATGTTGCCTTGAGTCTCATAAATAGGATATGATTGCACATCAAAACGACTCAAATCTATGTTTTGTTCTGGTAATAATGATGGAATCTCTACACATTTTCCCCCAGGGTTGAAGCGCCAACCATGATAACAACATTCTACTTCTTGACCATTGAATCTACCACAACTTAAAGGTACTGCACGATGAGGACAAATATCACGCACTGCAAAAACTTGACCTTCTTTATTTCTCATCAGCAGTACAGGTTCTCCCAAAAAAATCCGGGATACCATCTTACCTGGTTTGAGAAGATGACTAGGTAGTGCGTAGTACCAAAGATTACGTAATAAGATGTGATTGTTATCTATCATGTATGGCTAAGATATGACTAGGAAAAATATACAAAAATAATCATAGACAACAAGTGTCATTTTAAACAGCTTTATTTTTGTTGATTGCTATTCGTAGGTTGGGATTCGCGTTAGTGCTACAAAGCAAGGGAAGTTAGATGCAAAGCAGCTTACCGCAGGGTCAACTAACATTAGACCTCTCCAGAAAAGAAATTATGGAACTTATTTATGGGGGCAGGGCGAAGCTTATGGGATATCTAGATGTCTGATTTTTCCGTTAAATTATCGCCCTAATGCTTCGCCCCTACAACTTATGACAAATTAATACATTCTATTGTGGAGATGTCTATTCTACATTTACCCAAAAGTCTGCGGTTTTGATTTTACCATTGCGGTCAAATTGCATCCACATTTTATAAGTTCCTGACTGGGGAAATTTGGTATGAAATGTCACTTGTCCATCAGGAGTATTTTTCATTGCATGGGCGTGAAGATAGTCAGATTTTGAAAGAGTTGATGAACTTTTAATAATTACTAAATGTCCTTTTTCTCCTAAGTATGGTTTCAGGTCTTTTACTGGTTGATTGTTGTTATCTTTGATATCAAATGTTAAACTTACTTCTTCACCTACTTTGATTTTTTCTTCAGAAATATTCAGGTTTACTTTTGTATCGGATATAGTTTTAGTTTTTTCATATTTAGCTAAACTTTTGGGTAGGAAAACTGTACCGGGAATAGTGAGATTTGTGGATGATATATACTCTGCTTGTCCTGCTGGTTTATAATCACTAAAAAGTGTGTATTCTCCTGGGTTGGGAAAATTGACGCTGACTTGAAAACTACCATTTTCTTTATATTCAGGGTGCAAATGATCAAAATGTTCTAAGTCATTGCTGACAACTATTAAGTGCATAATTTTTTCTTGAAAAACATCAAATTTATTGACTGGTTTTCCTGTTTCATCCTGAATATCAATAGCTAGGTTAATCGGTTGGTTAGTTGTTAAATTTTTGGGTGTTGTTAATTTCGCTTGGGTTGTGATAGCTGTTTTGGGTTTTTCTTCATGCTGTGAGTGATCCATTTTTTGCTTTTCTGAATGTGCTTGATGTTCACTCATGGGTTTTGATTTTTGTTTTTCGGTTTGAGGAGTAGTTTCACTATTATAAATCTTTGCTTCACCAGATTTAATTATTGATGAACAACCAGACGATAATAATAATGTTGTAGCTACAAAAAAACCTACTAAAATACGTTGCATCTTGATATATTTCCTTAATGAGAATCTAGGGTTTAAATGAAAATCTACTTTTGACTTTTTCACCTTTAATATCAGAGAAGATAACTACCTGATATTTACCTGCGGCTGTTTGAAGTAACTTAGGCTAATCTAATTGACTTCTCCAGAAAAGAAATTATGGAACTTATTTATGCGGTCAGTTTGAAGCTTATGGGATATCTAGATGTCTGATTTTTCCGTCAAATTATCGCCCATAAGCTTCGCCCCTACAACTTAGACAAATTAATACATTCTATTTTGGAGAGGTCTAATTGACTTGATGAATTTAACTTCTTTACTCACTGTAACATCAACCATTAACTATTTTTACACACAAAAATTAAATCAGAATGAAATTAATAGAAAATAATAGAAAATAATAGAAAAATATTTTCTCTCAACAGAAAGTTATAAAGTTATAATTAATACACTATTAGTCAGAAGTGAACGCCATTGTTATGCTAATTGATGTGTAACATTTTTGCCAATTTCTTTAGTAGAGACACCTTTTACCTAGCTTACCTAGCGTCTCCATGATCATCATTTTTTTAGTAATTAATCAGTGATGAAATTGTTGAAAAAGCTAAAAATTTTGATTTTAATCTATCTTTTGATAGTAGATTAATCAACTTTTTTAAACATCGTAATTCCATATCATATATCTAATTATTTGGACACATCCTATAGGAAGATGACTATAAATAGGAGTAGAATTAAATTAATCTTGGTGTGTCGAATAACTGCTTTCTATGGAGGTTTAGCCGAGCTAAACCTTTTTTTATGATGAAACAAATTAGCAAAGAATATTAATTTTCTCAAAAATCATCTTTCCTAGAGACTGATTAATTTACCCCATAAAGTATCTATAGAAATATAATCTACTTCTACCCAAGGCTTGATCACAGAACAAGCCTTTCTTTTTTAATCATCATTCTTGACATTGACACTTTCGATTATTCTCAATTATTGTCGGTTGAATAATGTCAACTCTAGGAAGAAAGAATAATTTTTTGACAGGTATATTAAATTCAGTTATTAACAGGTAAACTCATATTTGTACACATCCTCTAGGTAGATGATATAAAATCTAAGTAAGCTTAAATTAACTAGATATGGTAAACACTTGGTATATATCTGGGCTTGGCGAAAAACCAAGCCTTTTTTGTGGTAGATAAATAGCAACGCTTGGATTTTCCCACAACTATTCCCACAAGTAAATTATTACTCACACACAATATAAAAATCTATTTTAATTACTCTTTAGGTAGTAGAAATAGCGATTTACAGAGAGTATTATTTAGTGTATTAATGCCTGAAAAACGTGTATTAACCCTGGTCAATATTCCAGGGTCTTTTTTTATGCAAATTGATGTTTGATTTTCAGTGGTATCTATTAGCAGGTTTTATGAATTTTGTACTCACCTGATAGAGAGATGAATCAGCAGAAAACAGAGTTTAAATTAACTATATATGGTAAACACCTGGTATATACAAAGGCTTGGCTTGAGTCCAAGCCTTTTTCATACTTTAGATAGATACTTAAAGAATTTAATACTGCTAAATAGAACCATATTTAAAATTTTAACCAAGTAATGCTTTATCAGTTTTTGGAATATTTTGACACATCCTCTAGGAAGATGATCTGTAAGCAGACAAGAACTAAATTAATTTAGTACGTTGTTAAGCACAGCAATTTTTGAGGTTTGGTTCACAGCCAAACCTTTTTCTTTAAATGTTGTAATTTTATTTTTCTGTGATTTTCATGGTCTATTCTGCTACAATAATAATGTCCTCTCAACAGTGTTTTATCTGCATATCCAAAAAATAAACTATGAGTAATTACATCCCAGACTACGATCCTAGCGGTATAGCAGAAATTAATGGTAATCTCTTAGGCTTACCTTATGATTATAACACTGCTAATTTAATTATCTTTGCTGTTCCTTGGGAAGTTACTGTTTCTTATGGTGCGGGAACAGCGAATGCACCACAGCGAATTTTAGATGCTTCCTATCAAATAGATTTGTTTGATTTTGATCATCCTGATGGTTGGAAACAAGGAATTTATTTAGTTGAAATTTCTCAAGATATCTTAGATAAAAATAATTATTATCGTCAACAAGCTGCTAAAATAATTGCCAGACAATCTGAAGGTAAAGCATTAACAAACACACCGGATTTAACACCTATCCTCACAGAAATTAATCAAGCGGGTGCACAGGTAAATCAATGGTTATTTAGCCAATGTCAGCAAGCAATGAATTTAGGTAAAAAAGTTGCTGTAATTGGTGGTGATCACAGTTCACCTTTGGGTTATTTCCAAGCTTTGGCAAATCAATATCCTGATTTTGGAATTTTACATATTGATGCACACGCAGATTTAAGAGATGCTTACGAAGGGTTTGAATTTTCCCATGCATCAATTATGTTTAATGCGTTGAAAATTCCGCAAATTTCTAAATTAGTGCAGGTGGGTTTGCGGGATATTTGTATTGATGAAGTGGAAATAATTAATAATTCAAATAATCGGGTTGTTGCTTATTATGATTCAGCGATCAAACAACAACAATATGCTGGTAAAACTTGGATTGATTTATGTCAGGAAATAGTAGGGAATTTACCTGAGAATGTCCATATTAGTTTTGATGTTGATGGTTTAGATCCTAAACTTTGTCCTAATACGGGAACTCCCGTTCCTGGGGGTTTGGAATTAGAGCAAGTTTATTGTTTATTTAGGGAAGTTGTCAAGAGTGGAAGAAAGATTATTGGGTTTGATGTGAATGAAGTTGGTGATGCGGAATGGGATGGAAATGTAGGTGCGAGGATAGTTTATAAGTTGGCGAATTTGTTGGATTTATCACAGAAATAAAAACCAGTAAAGAGGGTGGTGTTATAGAATAAGACAAAGCATATTAACTAAGACTATGAAGACACTTGTTAAATGGTCTATTGAAGATTATCATCGAATGATTGCCGCAGGGATTTTGAGCGATCGCCCTGTAGAATTACTAGCAGGGGAAATAGTCGAAATGTCTCCAGAAACACCCATTCATTACAACACTGCTAGATGTGGTACTAAATACCTGGAGGAGTTACTAGCAGGTAAAGCTGAGGTTCGTTTTAATGGTCCAGTTACATTATCTTCCTCTGAACCAGAACCAGATATAGCTATTGTCCGTTTACCAGAGTCAGCTTATAATGAACGCCACCCAGAACCACAAGATATTTTTTGGATTATCGAAGTTGCTAATACCAGTTTACAGAAAGATGTAGATATTAAAGCCATTAAGAAATCTCCGCTATATTTTTAATAAGGAAAATTGTGGTAAGCTTTACTTAGGCTATTTCCAAAGTAAGTATATTGTAGTATGCTAATACAAGAGATAGCCATACTGGCATATTATGATAAATATTTACATCTGCTGTACCAGTTAATTGAGTAAAATAGGGGTATATGTCAAGTTATTTTCAGATATTCAACTGAATCTTGATATTTAAAGACAACTTGAAATTTATAAAAAAATATTTAAATTTTGCGAAATATGATTGAATTAAACTTGGAAAATAAAATGAACAGTAAAATTCAAGAAGCTGAAAACAACATTTTTAAACAAATTGAAGAAGCTGAAGAAACTATTTTTTATGAGGATGATTCAGATCACGTACCACCTGATGATTTAATCGCCTATAACGAACTGCGTTCCTGTGCTGATCTTTACAGAATGTACAAGCAAGGAATTCTTGTGATTCAACCAGAATTTCAGAGAGAAGAGGTTTGGAGAAAAACAGATCAAACTCGATTTATTGATTCACTAATCAAGCAGTTACCAATACCAAGTATGTGTTTTAGTGTTGATTATAAAACACAGAAGTGGCAAGTTATTGATGGATTACAGAGAATGTCGGCTATTATTCGCTTCTTTGAGGAAGAAAACTGGAAACTATCTAATCTACCAGATATTGATCCAAAAATATCTGGTAAGCACGTTAAAGATTTTCTTAATCCCGCTTCTGAACTTTATCTTTACTATACAAGAATAGAAAATTTAACATTACCAATTACTGTTTTAAGATGTGATTATTCTAAAAAAAATCATACAAATTATTTATTTACTATTTTTCATAGATTAAACACTGGGGGTATCAAATTAAACAATCAGGAAATTAGAAATTGTATATACAATGGTAGTTTTAATCAGAGATTGAAACAAATGGATGAATATCCAGCTTGGATTAATTTAAATAAAGAACAAGGCAGAAAAAAACACCGCTTTATTACTATAGAGATTATTCTCAGATTTTTTGCATTTTACGATGAACATACAAAATATAATGGTAAATTAACAGATTTCCTGAACAACTATATGGGTAAACATAGAAATTTAGATGAAAGTAAGCTGGATGAAAAAGAAAAAATATTTAAACAAACAGTTGATATAATAAACGAAAATATAACAGAATTAAGCAAACGCAAAAGCATAGCTGTTCTTGAATCTGTAATGTTTGGTATTGCATCTAACCTCAGTAAAATTAAATCAATGAAACGCGAAGAAATTAGTAGTTTATTCAATAAACTACTACACCATAGCAGCTTATCTCCTGAAGTTCTTAAAGAGGATCTTGCATCCAAGGATAAAGTATTAGCGCGACTTAATGCTGCTAGAAAAGTTTTTTCTGGATTGTGATCTTGTATGGCAATAGTAAAGACTAAAATCCAGAAAACTCTCAATGATATGGATAAATTTTATAATCAAACTACAGATCCTAATTTACAAAAGTATTATTCCAAACTTGCTCTTTTAGAACTATGTGGATGGATCGAACAAGCTATAGATGATATTGTATTAAGATGTGCGAAAAGATGCCTTACAAATAATAATCATATTAAATTAGTTCAACAAGAAGTCAAGAATACTTCTCAATTCGATTATGAAAATAACTTCCGAAAGTTACTTGTTCTCACTATAGGTTTGATGAATTTTGAAAAACTTGAAAAATCTGTAAATCCAGTTTCTTTAGCTATACTTAAACCAAAACTAGATAGTCTCAAACGTTTGAGAAATAGTCATGCACATACACATATTGAAAACTGTACACAAATTTTAAATTCTCCATCAGTCACCAAAAGAGATTTTACTGATATTTTTAACGCTCTTAAAGATTATGAACAAACTCTTAAAAGACTGGGATTATAGATGTCATCACCAACTACCCAACAAGCGGTAAAATTAACAATCCAACCCAACATTGCATCTATAGCCCATGTATTGCGACTACCTGGTACAAATCCTTACTGCCCGCGTTTACGATGTAGCCCAAGAAACACCACTGGAATATGCCCCCAACCTCTCCCACCGTATCAACAACAAACTCCTACTCAAGCGGGAAGATATGCAGTCTGTCTTCTCCTTTAAACTGCGGGGTGCGTATAACAAAATGGCCAACCTACCCCCAGACTTACTCAAACAAGGTGTAATTGCTGCATCTGCGGGAAACCACGCCCAAGGTGTAGCCTTATCTGCTAGTCGCTTGGGAACAAAAGCTATTATTGTTATGCCCGTAACCACTCCCCAAGTAAAAGTTAATGCCGTCAAAGCACGGGGGGGAGAGGTGGTTTTATATGGAAATACCTATGATGACGCTTACGCCCACGCCCGTCAATTAGAAGCGGAAAAAGGGTTAACCTTTATACATCCCTTTGATGATCCTGATGTCATCGCTGGCCAGGGAACTATCGGCATGGAAATTTTACGCCAATATCAACAACCTATTCACGCGATTTTCGTGGCTATCGGTGGTGGTGGTTTAATTGCGGGTATTGCTGCTTACGTCAAACGCCTGCGCCCGGAAATCAAAATTATCGGTGTCGAACCGGTAGACGCTGATGCTATGTCTCAATCTCTCACAGCCGGTCATCGGGTACGCTTATCTCAGGTGGGTTTGTTTGCTGATGGGGTAGCAGTGCGGGAAGTGGGAGAGGAAACCTTCCGCTTGTGTCAGGAATATGTAGATGAAATTATTTTGGTGGATACCGATGCTACCTGTGCAGCGATAAAAGATGTTTTTGAAGATACCCGTTCTATTTTAGAACCTGCGGGAGCATTAGCTGTAGCTGCTGCTAAAGTCTATGCAGAACGAGAACAAATACAAGGAAAAAACTTAGTTGCCGTCGCTTGCGGTGCTAACATGAACTTTGACCGCTTGCGGTTTGTGGCAGAAAGGGCAGAATTTGGAGAACGTCGAGAAGCGATTTTTGCGGTGAATATTCCTGAAAAACCGGGAAGTCTGCGTCAGTTTTGTGAATGTTTAGGCGATCGCAATTTAACAGAATTTAATTATCGCATTGCCGATACCAAAGAAGCGCATATTTTTGTCGGTGTGCAAATTGAAAACCGCGCCGATGCTGCGAAAATTGTAGAAAAGTTTGAAAATAACGGTTTAAAAACAATTGATTTAACCGATGATGAATTAACAAAATTGCATTTACGGCACATGGTAGGGGGACATTCTCAACTTGCTGATCATGAATTATTATATCGGTTTGAATTTCCTGAACGTCCTGGGGCGTTAATGAAATTTGTGGGTTCTATGTCTCCTGATTGGAATATTAGCTTATTTCATTATCGCAATAATGGGGCAGATTATGGACGAATTGTGGTAGGAATGCAAGTTCCACCCCATGAAATGAATCAATGGCAGGAGTTTCTTGATTCTTTGGGTTATCGTTATTGGGATGAAAGTCAAAATCCTGCTTATCAGTTGTTTTTGGGTTAGTTTATTTTATATCTCACGCAAAGACGCAAAGACGCAAAGGAAGAAAGGAAGTAATAAGAAAAGTCTTGTGGGGTGGGCATCTTGCCCGCCATTTTTTACTTTTTATTTACCTGAATTAACAATTTTAATTTTAACCATCCTACAGCAGTTTTCATGTCTTTAGACCACAGTAAGGGCGAAGCATTCGGATGATAGTCTTAGGTAAAAACCGATAATTAATTGTCCGAATGCTGATGCTTCCAGCACGCTTCGCGAACGCCCCTACATTGTTGACGCGAAACCTCAATCAAAATGTGGTTTATTTAGGGTTTGCTGAATAAACCTAAAACCTTGATATATCAAAGGTTAGAGGCTGATAAACACAGAAATTAGTGCAAGGGTTTTGAAGGGTATACCGGAAAAAGTGTGCATTTTTTGGGATTTCAAGAGATGGCAAAGAAATTTTCAAATCTCCTCCTGACTCCTGACTCCTGACTCCTGACTCCTATGCCCTCACGGAAAGACTTTCTCAGCAACCCCTATTTACCTGAAAATAGCTGTAAAACAATAAAAGTGAGTAAACGAATAGTTTTCAGATTTTGCACAAATACTTAAAATTTTAATGAAACAATTGTCAATTATCAATTATCAATTATCAATTGATAAAAAAGGCTTGGTTTTTTTACCAAACCTTGTTTTACAGAAGTGAAAGACTCTATTGAATTTAAGCATTTATGAACTTTATAGTTTATCTATCCTCAGAGTTAATTTATATTTTTTATCCATAGATGAATGGGGATGATCCTAAATGTGTACATTTATTTTTATTTTAACCGCAAAGGACGCAAAGTACGCAAAGGTAAGACTTTTTTAGAGAGTTTTTCGTTTTGTTACGGTGATGTTTTCTCAATTGGGATTTTTGGTATAAACGCAGATATTTTAAATTTTTTCTTTCATTTGCGTCTATCTGCGCTAAATTATCCCTGCATTTTATCCACCCAATTTAAACACAACTCCCGAAAATGTTCACCCCTAACTTCAAAATTAGGATATTGATCAAAACTGGCACAGGCTGGAGATAATAACACTACTGACGCTTGGTATTTTTTCGCTAATTCTGCGGATCTGGGAATAGCTTTATCCATTGTTTCCACAATTTCAAAGTTATTATATCCCACTTCTTGTAATCTTTGAGCAAAGGCATTTGCAGCACTACCAATGAGTAAAACAGCAGCAGCTTTATCTTGTATTTTCTTTAACCAAGCTGTATCATCTCCGTCTTTTGCTTCACCACCAGCTATTAAAATCACTGGACTTTTTACCGATGCTAAACCTACTTCTGCTGCATCATAATTTGTAGCTTTACTATCATTAATAAATTCAATTCCTGACCATGTACAAATATGTTCTAAACGATGGGGAACACCAGGAAATTCACTCACAGCGCGACAAATTGCTGCAATTTCTATTCCTGCTAATCTCGCTGCACCAACGGACATTAATAGATTTTGTTGGTTGTGTTCTCCTACCATTCGCAAAGCAGAAACTTCAACAATTTTCTGAGGTTCAGAAGTTGCAGATAATTTTTCTATTACCCAGCCATTTTCTATATAAAAACCTTTTTCACCTATTAAAAATTCTGCCCCTTTAACACTTGTCCAATAAGCATCAGACCACTGATTTAAACTTGCTTTGTTTAAATAAACATCGTCTCCGTTAAATATTTGTAACTGGGAATTATTTAACAGTTTGGCTTTAATATTGTAGTAATTTTCTAAGGTTTTATGACGGGCTAAATGATCCGGTGTGAAGGTTGTCCAAATACCAATTTTCGGTGCAAGCGTCACAGAAGATTCTATTTGATAACTACTTAATTCACCTATTACCCAATCTACAGAACCTTGAATTTTAGACTTTGGATTTTCGATAGTTCCTTGTATATCTTCCTTACTTCTTTCTTCAACCAAACAAGACTCATTTACAATCTCTCTTAAAACCTCTTCCCTTTGTGTACTTTGCGTCCTTTGCGGTTCGTTTTCCTCAATTTGCTTTTGATTTAAAGCTACTTCACAAGCAGCCAAACCAATATTACCACAAGCAGGAGCATTAAAACCGGCAGCTTGAAAAATGGCAGCAGTTAACGCGGTGGTTGTGGTTTTCCCATTTGTACCAGTAATTGCTACCCAGGGAATATTTTGCAAATGTCTCCATGCGAGTTCCATTTCCCCAATGGTTTCTATTCCTAACTCTCGCGCTTTTAACAAGATCGGAATATCCCAAGGTACACCAGGACTCACTACTATTAATTTAGGCGATGTGTTGGCTAAATTTAAACTTTCAAAATCTGGGGTGTGTCCTAATTTGACGGTAATTTGTTCTTGAGCAAGTTGTTGTTGTTGTTCCAGGAGGTTTGGGGAGGTATTGCGATCGCAAAGTTCCACCTCCCATCCTTCCTGTTTCAACAATCTTGCCGCAGCAATACCGGACTTTCCCAATCCTATCACAATAGCTTCTGGCATAGACTGTTTAGCATCATCCCTGGTTAAGCTATCCTATACTAGCGTTAATTGGCAAAAATTACACCTCTTTTTGTTGATTTTTGCTACAAATTTTTCACAATCGCGCCAAAATCAGCTAATACACGGCTATGATTTCGCAATAAACCCAGCAAATTTAACCGATTTCTCTTAATATTTACATCTGGGTCCATGACTAACACGCTATCTTCACCATCAAAGAATTTACTCACGGCGGGAGCAATTTTTTCTAATGCTGCTATTAACAGTTGATAGTTGCGTGTTTGCTGTGCGGTTTGGGTTTGGGGTACTAATTCTACTAGGGCGTTGTAGAATGCTGATTCAGATGATTTTTGGAATAATTGGGGATTAATTAATGTTTTTGGTTCTAACTGCTGAAAATCTAAATCACCTTGTGCAGCGAGTCTAGTAGAACGGTTAATGGTTTCATAGATTTTTTCTAATGTACCATCTTTGCGGATTTGTTGTAAGTAAATTGCGCGATCGCGTACATCCAATAAATCTTGTAATGCGCGTTCTGTATATTCTTGATCATCTCCCAATACCGCATTTACCAAGTCATAATCTATCTGTTTTTCTTCTTGTAATAAAGTCCGAATCCTTTGTAGGAAAAATTCCCGTAATGTGGCGATTAAAGATTTAGCATCTTTATTAAATGTAGATGCAAAATTTGTCGCTATCTGTTCTAATAGCTTCTCTAAATTTATCTGCAAATTAGAAAACCACGTAATATTAATGATCGCATTTGCAGCGCGACGTAATGCAAAGGGATCGGATGAACCTGAAGGAATTAAACCCAAACCAAAGATACTAATTAATGTATCTAGTCTATCAGCTATTCCTACTATTTGCCCGGTTAATGTTTCCGGTAGAATGTCATCAGCATTTCTGGGTAAATAATGTTCAAAAATTGCTTTTCCTACTTCTGCATCTTCACCACTAGCTAAGGCGTATTTTTCCCCCATAATACCTTGTAGTTCAGGAAATTCATACACCATTTGGGTGACTAAATCCGCTTTACATAATAAAGCTGCCCTTTGAATTTTATGACTTTGATTTTCTGCTAATTGCAATTGTTGAGAAATGAGATTTGCTATGTTTACAACTCTCTCAACTTTGCCCCTAACTGAACCTAAATCTTCTTGAAATGTAACTGTTTCTAATTGCGGTAAAAAGCTTTCTAAAGGTTTCGCTAAATCAGCTTCATAGAAAAATCTCCCATCTGCTAAACGCGCCCTAATTACTCTTTCATTACCAACAGCAATGATATCTGATTTTACAGGATCGCCGTTAGAAACGGTGACGAATTTAGGTAATAATTCCTGATTTTCCGCTGTCTTAAATACCGGAAAATAACGCTGGTGCGTTACCATCACTGTGGTAGAAACTTCTGTAGGTAATTTGAGAAATTCATCCTCAAATTTACCAACTACCGCACTCGGATATTCTACTAAATTCGTCGTTTCTTCTAATAAGTCTGGGTAAATTTCTGTAAAACCGCCTAATTTTTGCACTGCAGTTTTGACTTGTTCAACAATGATTTTTTCCCGTTCTTCTGGGGAAACAATCACATAACCAGAACGCAAGGTATTTACATATTCTGTTGCGTGGGAAATGCTGACAGGTTCGGGATGTAAAACGCGATGGGTTGGAGAAATGCGATCGCTTTTAACTATCTTCTCACCGTTCTGCAATTCTAAGGGTAAAATATCCCCATCTAATAAAGCAACTAACCAGCGAATAGGACGGGAAAACCTACCGTCACCGCTTCCCCACCGCATTAACCGCTTTCCTTCCAAATTCCAAACCCATTGGGGAACGAGTTCTGTTAATATTTCTGCTACTGGTCGTCCTGCTGTCTTTTTATTAACAAAGACAAAATCACCTTTATCCGTAGAACGCACTTCTAAAGCTGACAGTTCCACACCTTGTTTTTTAGCGAAACCTTCTGCTGCTTTTGTGGGTTGACCATCTTTAAATGCGGCTTGTGCGGGTGGTCCTTTAATTTCTTCTTCTTTGTCTGGTTGTTGGGATGGTAAACCGGTGATGAGAACTGCTAACCGTCGGGGAGTTCCAAAAACTTCCACCGTTTCCGCTTTGAGACTATTAGCTTCTAGAGTTTGAGGAATACGCGATCGCCATTGTGCGATCGCACCACTCAGAAAGCTTGCGGGTAGTTCTTCTGTACCAACTTCTAATAAAAACGCAGTCATAAGTTCACTAATGTTGATCAGTCAATTCCATCAGTTTACCCTGTGATCAGGCTGTGGTGAACAAGATGTGTAACTTCTCTGAGCAGATAATCAATGCAACCTCCTCTAAGATACAAGGTTGGGTTAAGGGATAGGGTAATCCAACAAAATTCCGTAAGTTTTGGTTTGTAAATGTTGGGTTTCGTTCCTCAATCCAACCTACATGATTTAATTTTTTTAACTTACTGGAGTCAAAAACAATTTAGCCTCTGCTAATCTCCTCCTTCTTAACCCTGCTTCCACTGAACTACCAGGGTTTCTATATTTAACAAAAGTCTCTTCAATTTCATTCCATTGTTGATTCTTTAAAACTCTGGTTATACTCTCAAAATTCTTTGCACCATAGAAATTAGCACCTAAATTATAACCAAAACTCAATAAAGCACCCTGTTGGTTAACATTCAACACATCCCATACAGGAATTTTCTCTAAAGTTGGCAGATAGCTATTTTCTAACTGCAACATTAACAACTCTTCCGCTTCTGCTTTAGTAATTGTTTCACCTAATTTCCACTCACCACCATTTTTCTTGCGAGTCGTTCCCCAACCAATAGTAATTGGTTTACCACCAGTTAAAGGATCAGGATAAGCCTTCAAATACAAACCTTCAAATTCTTTAATCAGCGCCACCCCTGGTAAAGGTAGTTTACCAGTTGCACCACCATAAAGAACTAAACTCGCCTTCTCTAAATCATTTAAAGCATTGTTTAAAACCGTCTGAGTGCCTATTCCCACCACCCCATCAGCTTCAAGTTTTTTTGCTCTTTGAAACTGTTTCACTGCTACTACAGTCTTATTCCCAAAATTACCATCTATAATGCCAGGATCAAAGTTGAGAATTTTTAATATTTGTTGCAACTGCTCAACTTTTGCCCCTTCAGATCCTAATTTAAGGATTTCATTAGAATTGAGAATTAATTTGGTTGTCATAACGTTATACTGGTATACTGGGAGATAGTTGGAAAATCAACTTACTATTCCCTCATTATCCACCAAAGGATAGATTTTTATGGTTAAAAAAAGGTAAATCTTTTTAAAGATTCATTACTGAAAAGAAAACTCTGATTTTACGTTCCACTGTCTGCCGTCATGGAGTAGCAAGGTCAGATGAGATGCGGTAAATTCAAAATATACCTGACGTTCTTTAAAGTCATTCCAAGCAGCAGGAAAATGATGTTTTTTTAAATCTCTCCTGGCTACGGTAAGATGGGGTGTAAAAGAGTGATTTTTCCCATCTTTACCGATGATTCCCAAACTACTTTCTATATCATTCATTAAATCTAATTGTAACTTTAAAAGTGCTTGACTTTTTACTACATTCATGTATATAACACGAGGAGGAAAAGCCGCAAAACCATCAAGTGTAATGGGTAAGTAATTCTGCTTTTTGGCGAAAGTTTCCATAAAGGTTTCTAAAATTGATATTTCCTTTTTTTCCCACATAAAAGGAGGCTGTAGAGTGATATGTGGAGGGGAATTTTGAGCGCCGCGACTACCATAATTATTAACAAAATGTTGTTTAATTTCGTTAGCGTAATCTTGAATATGTTGGGGTGGAAGTATAGCAATAAAAAAGCGATTCATAATTTTAGAAGTCAGGAGTCAGGAGGAAGTTAATAACCCAATTACCTATTACCCATTATTAATTATCAATTATCAATTATCAATTATCAATCACCAATATGATAATTTAAGAAAAATCTAAACTACCTAATTATTATGCCTTGGTTTGTCAAAATTGAAGCAGGTTTAGTGGATAAGCCCACCTTTGATCAATATGTACCAGCCCATACAGCTTACGTCAAAGCATTGATGGATAAAGGACATAAAGCTAAAACGGGATATTGGGCGCAAAGGGGAGGGGGGATGATGTTATTTGAGGCGGCTTCAATGGATGAAGCGCAGGCCATCGTGGCTGCTGATCCCTTAGTAGTCAACGGTTGTGTGAGTTATCAGCTTTACGAATGGAAAATTGTTGTGGAATGATGCACATTTTTAGAAATTTGATGTTATGATGATTTCAGACCTGGATCTATGCGATCTCAACGCCCAAACTTTGTCAGGACCGGAAGGTAGCAGCAATACGGGATGCTTGCGATAGGCGTAGTCTCCGGGTCGCCCTATTTTTAGGAGTGCTTTGCAGCAATGCCTGGTTTTGGAGATATTGTACAAAAAGCTTTTTACCTGGGTGTAGGCTTGGCTTCTTACGCAGGCGAAAAAGCAGGGGGGAAATTAGCGGAACTGCGATCGCAAGTCCAAAAACTGGCTGACGAGATGGTAGCCAAGGGTGAAATGAACACAGAAGAAGCTCGTCGTTTCGTAGAAGATATGATGAGACAAGCCCAACAACCCCAGACACCTGGTGAAACCACAGAAAAAACAGAAGCTTCTGAACCCCGTCGCATCGAAATAATAGGGGAAGATGAAGAACCGACTGTTAAACAAACTCCCAAAGAAAACGTGGATCACCTGCGTCAACAAGTGCTAGACCTGAAAAAACAATTAGAACAGCTTAAACTCGATCAGTAAAAACTAATTTTTCACCCTGAACATCAGTAAAAATGGTAATTTGGGGGATGGCGCTAAATCTAACACTGGTTTGATTTGCATTGATGGCTATATTCTAGTTATTATCGCACTTACAACCGAGAACCCGGAAGCGTCCTGTTTGTAGCCAGTAACACAGTTAAGCTTATGGAACCGTGGCAAAAAGACTTAGTTGATATCATCGAAACTGTGACTGATGAAGTCGAAAACTTCTTCCAAGGAATTAATGACATGGTAGATGCTTTTTTTGAGCTAACGGAAGAAATTACCTTCGAGGTGCAGAATAACATTGCTGCGGAAATTGACCAGTATTTACAGGAATTAGCAGAACCGCTGATGGAAGTATACTGGGAACTGGAAGACGTGGTAGCAGATGTAGATCCAGGTTTTCCATATCAAGTGGAAGCGACAGCGGAAAAAAATCCTGCTTGTATAGGTTGCAGCAATTATCATGGTCAAGCTTATGGTGGTAATTTGTTAGTTTGCGCTATGCACCCTCATGGTTGGGATGACGAAAATTGCCCAGACTGGGAAAAGAGCAGCAGTGAATTTTAAGCGTGAAACAGGTGTTGTCAATGTTAAATTATTATTAGTATTCATGAATCTCTGCATTTTTCTAGAATAATTTCCAGAATCATTTTATGAGTAATTCCTTGTCTGAGACTGTACCCCCAAGCAAACCAGAAATGAAATATGGTGAACGTGAGATTGAAGAAGGAAAACTAATTACCTTTCCCAATCCGCGTATAGGTAGAGAATATAATATTGATATTACTTTGCCTGAATTTACCTGTAAATGTCCCTTTTCCGGTTATCCTGACTTTGCGACTATTTACATTTCCTACGTACCGGATGAAAAGGTAGTAGAATTAAAAGCTTTAAAACTGTATATTAACAGTTACCGCGATCGCTATATTTCCCACGAAGAAACAGCAAATCAAATTTTAGATGATGTAGTTGCAGCTTGTGATCCTTTGAAAATGACAGTCAAAGCTGATTTTACTCCCCGTGGAAATGTGCATACAGTTGTGGAAGTAAAGCATAAAAAACGCAAATAATCAGGTATGTAATGAGGTATGTAGTGAGGACTTCAGTCCTCATTAGGGCTTGCTGAATAAACCCAAAATACTCGTAAATCAAAGGGTTGAGGCTGATCAGGAGGAAAGAAAGTGCAAGATTTTTGAAGGGTACACCTTAAAAACTGTGCATTTTGGGTCTGATAAATTAGAAAATCTGGGGATAACAGATAGCTCAAACTATTCCCTATTCCCTATTCCCTATTCCCTATTCCCTGCCTCAACGAAGGGACTTTTTCAGCAAACCCTCATTACATAATGTTTTGGAGATTTTTTTATCACTAACCAGCCATTTTATAAATATTAGGTTCAGGTAAAGATTCACCATCAGCTTCATAAGAAATTATTAAAGATTCTAGAGCTTCTTTACCATTAGCAACAGCTTCTTCATAAGTTTCTCCATGAGTGCGCCATTTTTGTCCAGGAAAATCAGGTAAACTAACTAAAAAACAATCATCTTCCTCTGACCATTGAATGATCATTTGATATCTTAATTTATCCATTGTCCCATTAATTTTGTTCATTTTCTTTGGCGTTAATAATTTCTATTGCTTCTAGAATTTCACTTTCTTGATATGGTTTAGCATCTTTACTATCCTTACCTGATATTGTAATTCTTCCAGGATATCATGGATGAGTCCAGTTAGTGTGACTTCCTTTACCTGGACGTTCTGTGAAACCTGCTTTTTTGAGCATTTTCTTTAATTCCCTAATTTTATTAGGCATAATTAATTAACCTGATTAATTTTTGAGAGACTTCTTACCCATTAACTTATTAACAAATGCCAAAATATGACCAGAAATAGACCTAATAAAACGGTAAATTTTACGGACTTTATTTAACAAAGGATGAGGAACTCGTAACCGCAAAGGATAAAAAATAGGTAGATATATCAAATAATAAGCTCTTTTTAAATCATCCCATTTTGAGCATTTTTCCTGTTGCAGAAAATCAGAAATATCCACCACCAAACCCCTACCCTCAAACATCATCACATTTTTACCATGTACATCATGGGGGTAAAGTCCGCGAGTGCGAGCATAGTCCAAAGCATAATCAATATCTTTAATTACCTTGGGAGGAATACGCAAACCCCGGTGTAAACAGTCATAAAGAGTAACACCAAATAATCTTTTCAAAACCAACAAACCATCATGAGCATAAAAACACTCAGAAAAAGCAGGATGAGAACCAAGACGCTGGTAGACCTCCAATTCTTCCTCAAACCCAGGACGACCAGGTGCGTACATTTTCACCACCACATCAGGATATTCAGGATGAACAACCACCGCTGCATAGTTTCCTGTACCCAACAACTCCCAGGGAGAGGGGATAGCGCGTACTTCTATCGGGTTGTGGGGATGGACACTTTCAATCACGAAATTGGGAATAAGTTCTTGGTGGATAATAGCAATTAGTGACTGTATTTTTGATTTATCCATAGGATATACGCACCTTAATTAGCGGTATCATACCTATAAAATACACCACTTAATTGCTATTGTTGCCCAAATCAAAAAAATTATTTTGTAGCTGGTTGAGTCAGTTGCTCTAAAATTCCCAAAACCTCTCTTTCAAAGGTTACTTGAGCGCGGTTAGTTTTACCACCAATATACAAAACATCATCTTTTTGCAAAGCCCAAATTTGGGAATGGGAAAAATAACTCATTACCACACCCAACATCAACAAAGCAAAACCGCTATAAACAATCGGAATACCCGGATCATACTTAATTTGTAAACCCGTGCTACCTACCACATCAACAACTTTCAAATTTACCCCATTTACAGGAATAGACATTCCTGAACGCACAGTATTTACTAATTTTCCTTGACCATCATAGATTAAAACCATGCCTTGTAAATCTTTAGCTAACAGAGAAACACCTTCACTTAAATCTGGTTTTGTAGGTATCCAAGTACCCCACAGTCTACCTTTACCTTTAGTATCTAACAACGCCATTGGTAATTGGAAAATGGGACTATTATTGAGTTTAATTCTAACGCTAGAAATACCCCAATCTGTTTGATAAAAAACCACACCATGATAACGCAAAGGTTTATTCACATAAATTTTTTCATGATCTATTTCTTTACCTTCATTATCTAACACAGATAAATCAGAATAAAATTGATCAATACCTCCTTTGGGAGTATAATCAATCCAAAATCTATTAACTTTTACTGACCAATCTTTTAATACATCTTGAGCAGACCAAGCACCCGCATCAATGATATTTTTTACCTGGAAAGTATCACCAGAAGCAATCATTTCTTGAGCCATAAAACCCGTCATTGCTCCCCAAATACCACCCAGTAAAATCATCACAATACCGATATGTACAATAATCGGTCCAATGCGTCCGACTATACCTTTGCGAGCATAAAGAATATCATTTTTTTCTGATGATTGAAAGATTTTATAACGGTTTTTTGTTAAAATTGGAGTGATAGAATTTAGAACAACATCATTTAATTCTGCACTCAAAGCTAACTTTTTAAACTTCTTCGGATCATCATAATATTGCCATTTTTGGGCAGCTTTTAAAGCTGGTAATTGACGGGTAAAAGTACAAGCAGTTAAACTCGTACCAAATAACACTAATAAAGCCAAAAACCACCAAGTGCGATAAACATGATCCAAACCCACAACTTGAATCACTTTCCAAGTCAAAAAACCGAATAAAGCGGGATGTTCTGGATAATTAGCCTGGTAAAAAGCTGGTGTTTGTCCTTGTTCAATTACTGTACCACTGATACTAAAAAGAGCAATTATTAATAACAGAATAATTGCTAACCTTAAATCTGTCAGCACAGGTAAAACTTCCCGTTTCAAGAAACGAACCGGAACAGAAAACAAATTAACTTCTGGGGATGTTGAATTATCTACAGTCATGGTTTACAAAGGTAATAAATTCTTGCTCTCTTCTTTGTGTACTTTGCGTACTTTGCGGTTTATCACTTTAGAAACTACCAAGAGGAAGACGGGAAAGTAAAGAAAACACACCAAAACCTACTAACAAAGCACCGCTAACGGGGTTTATCCAACCAGACCAACGACGCAATTCTAGCAGTTTTTTAATTGTTGCAGTAAACGTACCTGCTAAAATTAAAGGTGTCACATATCCCGCAGTATAAGCAAGTAGTAAAACCGCACCTAAAAGCAAATCTTGAGTATTAGCAACCCAACCTAATAAACTGGCTAAAACTGGTGTGCTACAAGGAGAAGCAACTAAACCAAATGTTAAACCAATAGAGTATGAACGAATACCAGGAGGTAAATCATTAGATATCCAATTTGTTTCACCTAAAGATGGGAATTGTAAAGGTAAAGCTTCTAATAAATTCAACCCCATAATAATAGCAAGAATACTCACAATAATTGGTAGACCAATTCCTACTTGACCGTAGACTTTTCCTACCAAACCTGCTATAATTCCTAAACCTGCTAATGTAGTAGCTAATCCTAATGCAAACCAGGTTGATTGTGCAGCAGCTTGTAATCTACTTTTTGCTTCATAACCGCCAATATAACCAATAGTAATCGGCAGCATTGATAGCATACACGGTGTTAAACTGGTCAACAAACCAGCAGCGAAAATAATTGCGATACTGACAACGCTGAGGTGAGTGAGTTGGTTAGTAACCAGGGTGTTGGCGAATTGTTCGATTTGATAAATTTGGGTTTGCAGGTTCTCCAGCATGGGTATGTTTTAAATTACAAAGGCTGACTCTGTTTGTATTTTAGCTTATTCGGTTTTTTGTTTCTTGCTGATTTTGAATGTGGGAAAAAATAGCTTTAATTTAGTGTTTTGCTGAATGATAATTTTTTTTAATCTATTTTTTGGGAAAAAAGTTGATGATGTGACTTTTTCGCAATAGCTAGGGGTTTATTGAGAATACTATTGAGAATGGTGTCAATAACTCACGAATTTTATAGGGTTTGGGGATTGATTATTTTGTTGTTCTGTGTTTATAATAATTTTATGTATAATCCAAGGGTCTTTTATAAGTTGTTTTAGACGTAGAACCTCTGGGTTGACTTCCCCAGTCTGGAGTCTGGGAAAAAGTAAAAACGAGTAAAAATTTTTGTTTGAGAGAAAATAAACGAACCGCAGAGACGCAGAGAAGACAGAGTTAGAGTTTTTAAGTTGATAGGTTGTTTTTGAGGTAGAACCTCTGGTTTTGCATTCCCAGTCTGGAGACTGAGAACGAGTGAGTAAACGATTAAATATACACCCAGATCCCCGATTTCTGAAATCAATTTTATAACCAATTTTCTAATTTTAATCCTGTGATTCTTGATAAGTCGGAATCATGGGAAACTAAGGTTAAATCATTAATTATTGAGGTAGCTGCTATAAATATATCTGCATCTTGTATTGGTAAACCTCTTTGTTTTAAATCAGCATAAATTTCTGATGCTTTTTTAAAAATCGCCATATCATCTAATAGCAATACTTGGTATTTTTTCACCCAGTTTTCAAAGTCTGATAATTTTCTCACGGCTTTAACAGCTAAAAGTCCTCGCTCAATTTCATAGTAAGTCATCGCACTAATAAAAACTTGCTCATTTTGGCGATTTAACATTTTTAACCGATTATTTGCTTTTGGATTTTCTTTGAGAATTGCTGAAACAATATTTGTATCTAGTAGATATCCCATGTTTTTGTTATTTATTTCCGTTTTACTGCTTCATCAAATATTGCCATTTCTTCTGGTGTTAAATCATTCAATAAACCACTTATTGCTTCTAAAGCTAAAATTTTACTAATTCTTGCTGTTAAGTCATCATCAGCTATGGTTTCTACATCGTCTCCTAAATTTGGTCGAGTAAACAGTTCATACATTTTTTCAATCATCTGTTCTCTTTCTAACCTTTCTTGATATACACTGTTATTAGCAATCAAATTTTCCACAATTGCAGAAATTCGTTTATAGGTTGTTTGTTCTTGAATAGATGTGTTGCTCATATTCTTTACCTCTTTTTTTAAGATAGATAATATTTTAGCATAGAAAATAAAATATATGTCGATATTCCTAATCAACATCTAGGGTTCAATTTCTGGATCTGGAAAATTCATAATTTACCTGGAATATGTAAAAACACAGAAAAATATAATTTAATTATACCCACAAAAACCCAACAGCGTCAAACTGATTTTCCCAAAAACCCGCACCCCCACCCCTTGAAAATCAGAAAACTTTAACAAATCAAAGCTTCCCCATCTTGAGTACATCATTAATATAGAAATAGATATCATCTTCACCATCTGCTAAAATAATTAATAATTTGTAATTACAAAAAATCCCATATATTTTTACTAAAACCCTCTTTACTCTCTCTGCGCCTCTGCGCCTCTGCGTGAGCTTTAAAAAAGTAGAAAACATTACAAAATTACTTCCTGAGTTTAGCAAGTTTCAAATCTTATATTTTAGGATGATCTGCGTAAATTTGAAATAACCACAAAAGACACAGGAAGAAAAATCATGGCTAAATTAGCTAAATCTTATGCCGCAATTGATGGTAATGAAGCGGTTGCGCGTGTTGCTTACAAATTAAATGAAGTAATTGCAATTTATCCGATCACACCATCATCAAATATGGGTGAATGGGCTGATGCGTGGATGGCAGAAAATAAACCTAATTTATGGGGTACAATTCCCAATGTCACCCAAATGCAAAGTGAAGGTGGTGCTGCTGCTGCGGTACATGGTGCATTACAAACAGGTGCTTTAAGTACAACTTTCACCGCTTCCCAAGGTTTGTTATTAATGATTCCCAATTTGTTTAAAATTGCGGGAGAATTAACCAGTTTTGTCCTTCATGTTTCGGCACGTTCTTTAGCTACCCACGCTTTATCTATTTTCGGTGATCACAGTGATGTGATGGCTGCTAGAAGTACAGGTTTTGCATTATTATGTTCTGCTTCTGTACAAGAAAGTCATGATTTTGCACTTATTTCTCAAGCTGCAACTTTAGAAACCAGAGTTCCTTTTTTACACTTTTTTGATGGGTTTAGAACTTCCCATGAAGTGCAAAAAATTGAGTTATTATCTGACGAAGTTTTACGGGAATTAGTACCTTTAGAATTAGTTTCTGCACATCGTCAACGCTGTTTAACTCCTGATAAACCAGTGTTAAGAGGAACAGCACAAAACCCCGATGTTTATTTTCAATCTCGTGAAGGTGCAAACCCTTATTATAATGCTTGTCCTGATATTGTTCAAAGGATTATGGACAAGTTTGGAGAACAAACAGGACGATATTATAAATTATATGAATATCATGGACATCCCAAAGCAGACCGGGTAATTATTCTCATGGGTTCTGGTTGTGAAACTGTCCATGAAACTGTAGATTATCTGAATAACCAAGGTGAAAAAGTGGGAGTGATCAAAGTTCGACTTTTTCAACCTTTTGATGTGGGAAGATTTATCGAAGCTTTACCTAATAGTGTCAAATCTATTGCGGTTTTGGATAGAACTAAAGAACCAGGAAGCGCAGGTGAACCTTTATATTTAGAAGTAGTTACAGCTATCCATGAAGGATGGAAAAAAACCACCTTCCCGAAAATTGTCGGGGGTAGATATGGGTTATCTTCTAAAGAGTTTACCCCTGCAATGGTAAAAGCGGTTTTTGATCATCTCCGTCAATCAAAACCCAAGAATCATTTTACTATTGGGATTAATGATGATGTCACTTTTACTTCTGTGAATTTTGATCCTGGGTTTTCTACTGAACCAGATAGCGTTGTGCGTGCAATGTTCTATGGTTTGGGTTCTGATGGTACGGTAGGTGCAAATAAGAACTCAATTAAAATTATTGGGGAAGGTACAGAAAATAATGCTCAAGGTTATTTTGTGTATGATTCTAAAAAGTCTGGTTCAATGACGGTTTCTCATTTGCGGTTTGGTGCTGAGAAAATTCGCTCAACGTATCTCATCAACCAAGCTAATTTTATCGGTTGTCATCATTGGGGTTTCATTGAAACAATTGATATCTTAAAAAATGCTGCCACCGGAGCGACATTTTTATTAAATAGTCCCTATCCTGCGAAGGAAGTTTGGAAAAATTTACCTGTAAAAGTGCAACAGCAAATTATTGATAAAAACCTGAAAGTTTATGCTATTGATGCTAGTCAGGTGGCGAAAAATAGCGGGATGGGTAGAAGAATTAACACGATTATGCAGGTGTGTTTCTTTAAATTAGCGGGGGTATTGCCAGAAAAAGAAGCGATCGCTAAAATTAAACAAGCGATTGAAAAGACCTATGGTAAAAAAGGTGCAGATGTTGTCAACATGAATTTAAAAGCTGTTGATAACACTTTAGAAAATCTCCACGCAATCAAAATTCCTGCTACAACAAGTAGTAAGAAAAATCAGCAATCACCAATTACCAATTACCAATTACCAATCACCAAACCAGAATTTGTGGATCAAGTTTTGGGTAAAATTATGGTGTGGGAAGGTGATGACTTACCTGTAAGTGCTTTACCCGCAGATGGAACTTTCCCCACTGCAACCGCAAAATGGGAAAAACGCAACGTTGCAGAAGAAATTCCGGTTTGGGATGAGGATGTCTGCGTTCAATGCGGTAAATGTGTGATGGTTTGTCCCCACGCTGCTATCCGTGCGAAAGCTTATGAAGCGGATAAATTAGTCAATGCACCTGCAAGTTTTAAGTCAGCAAATGCAAAAGATAAAAGTTTTGCTGGTCAGAAATTTACTATCCAAGTTGCACCGGAAGACTGTACAGGTTGCAGTATTTGTGTGGATGTTTGTCCTGCGAAAAATAAAGCAGAACCCAGCAAAAAAGCTATCAACATGAGTCCGCAGTTACCCCTGAGAGAACAGGAACGGGAAAACTGGGATTTCTTTTTAAGTTTACCAAATCCCGATCGCAGAAAGTTGAAATTAAATCAAATTCGTCAACAACAACTGCAAGAACCATTGTTTGAGTTTTCTGGTGCTTGTGCAGGATGTGGAGAAACGCCATATCTTAAATTATTAACACAATTATTTGGCGATCGCTCACTCATTGCTAACGCTACCGGTTGTTCTTCTATTTATGGTGGAAACCTCCCCACAACTCCCTGGACTCAAAACGCAGAAGGAAGAGGTCCAGCATGGTCCAATAGTTTATTTGAAGATAACGCCGAATTTGGTTTTGGTTATCGTTTATCTATTGATAAACAAGCGGAATTTGCAGCCGAATTATTGCAACAATTAAATAGTGAAGTTGGGGATAATTTGGTAAATGATATCCTCAAAAATGCCCAAAAAACCGAAGCAGATATTTGGGAACAACGGGAAAATGTTGGAGTTCTCAAACAAAAACTAGATGAAATTGCAGCATCTCAAAATGACCAAAATCTCAAATATAAAATCCAAAATCTCACATCTCTTGCTGATTATTTAGTCAAGAAAAGTGTGTGGATAGTAGGTGGTGATGGATGGGCTTATGACATTGACTTTCATGGCATTGATCACGTTTTAGCCAGTGGTAAAAATGTCAATATCTTGGTTATGGATACAGAAGTTTATTCTAACACAGGTGGTCAATCTTCTAAAGCAACTCCTACCGCAGCAGTCGCTAAATTTGCCGCCAGTGGTAAACCCGCAGCGAAGAAAGATTTAGGTTTAATGGCCATGACTTACGGTAATGTTTATGTGGCCAGCGTCGCTTTAGGTGCAAAAGATGAACACACATTAAAAGCATTCTTAGAAGCGGAAGCTTTTGATGGTCCATCCTTAATTATTGCCTATAGTCATTGTATTGCTCACGGCATTGATATGACCACCGGTTTACAACAACAAAAAGCCTTAGTTGACTCTGGTAGATGGTTGTTATATCGTTATAATCCTGCATTGCAAAATGAAGGTAAAAATCCCCTCCAATTGGATATGAAAGCACCTTCTGAGTCAGTGGAAAAATCCATGTATCAGGAGAACCGGTTTAAGATGTTGATTAAGAGTAAACCGGAAATTGCTAAACAATTGTTAGCCCAAGCGCAAGCGGAAGTTGATGCACGTTGGGAGATGTATCAATATTTGGCTAATAGGTAATAGGTAATAGGTAATTGGTAATGGGTTTTTACCTGTTACCTATTATCGAATTATTAATTAGAATTGTTTATTTACGCCAATTATCTATTACTAAAGGATAACCTAATGCTTGAATTTTCAGATAATGCTTAGTGTTACCTGTAACTAAAATTAAATTGTTTTGGATAGCGATAGAAGCTATTAATACATCTGCTAATCCTATAGGTTGTCCACTGCTTTCTAAATCAGCATGAATCAATCCTGAAAGTTCTGCACTTTTTTGGTCTAAATGTACGATTTCCATTTCAGGTAAATCCGCTAAAAATTCTTGAATGCGATCATTACGATTTAGTTTTCTCCAACCCTTGATAATTTCGGAAACAGTAATCACAGAAATTGTATAATGTTTCCATATTGCTCTGTATGCAATAGCATTGGCGTTTATTTTAGAATTTTTACCTTTACGAATTTCCGAGGTTATATCTGTATCAATTAAAGATTTTCTCACAACTCAATTATTTTGTATTAACTTCTATGTTGTAAAATATCTTCAACCATTTTATCTACTAAGTCAGCATCATTAGACCATTCACCAATAAATGAATTATTGATTATTTCCGGTTTAGTTAGTTGCTCAATCATGGCTTTGATTAAATCTGAAACTTGACAATGATGAGTTTGTGTCAATTGTTCTATTTTGTCGTAAGTTGCTTGATCAAGTTCAATTTCTATTTTTTTCATAGTTTTGTGATGTTGATTTTATGTGGGTATATTATAACATATTTTTTTAATAAACTTCCAATGATGGAAAAGAAGCTTTTATAAATTCTTTCAATTATTTGAGGAGTTTTCTCACGGAAACACACATGAATGATGCAAGTTTGGAAGTTTACTTAGCAAGTTGAATCACTGTCAAAAACTAATCAAAAGTGGGCATTTTGCCCACACTACATTATATTTTTGGTAAATTTACAAAAACTAGATTTACAACCTAGATTTTAAAGATTACTGTAATTTTTACCTATTTTTTCTGCGAGTTGATAAAAATATATATTTTCTTCATCTGTAGCAAGTTGTGGTAATTTTCGATATTCAGATATTGCATAAAAAGCAATAAATTCAGGTTCTGACCATCCATTTTTCCAAATTAGTTTTTTGTTAGTTAAAATAATACCTTCCTTCCCATCATTCCAAAAACCAGTATTTTTCATTGCTAATATTTTTTCATCAGCTTCAAGTAGTGAATCTGCATAGCTAGATATAGCATTGGATAGCTTATCTATAGGAATATTAGGAGCAATTAAAAATCCTTTTATATGAGAATCTTGATTTAATTCCTTGTCAAGAAACCCTATAAAATCTTTTAGCTCAGGATCAGCTGGAATTTCCGTTAAAGTATACAATCTTGATTCCAGTTGATGTAGTATATTTGCATCTCGATGTTTTTGTCCTTTGAGAAATGACCACACTACAAAACCTGCACCAAATGCTATTAAAGATGCACCTCCTGTAATAACACTTAGTCCTCCTAAAGCTGAAATAATTGTAGTAATAGCAGCTGCTCCTGATAACGTACCTGCTACCTCCAACATAGAAGCAGCAGTCCAAGCAATGAGAACCGCACCTGCACCAGTTAAAGTTCCTGTTGTTGTAGCAATTCCTAAATTCTTATAATCTTCTGCATCCATTTGAGACACAAGTGCAACAGATAATAGTCCAGCTGCACCTATTAAAGCTGCTCCCCCAGTAACTACTGCTAAACCTCCTAGCATTCCCAAACCACCAGCAGCTACAGAACCTCCTCCTAAGTATACTAAAGTTGCTGTGGTAGATGCTCCTCCACTCAAACTACTAATAGCTACACCTGTCGCTGTTTGTGCTCCTAAAACATTGAGAACTCCCTGACCTATAGGTACAATATTGCTACCTGCTTTAGTAACGAAATTAGCTACACTTTTAACTCCACCAAAGTTTTTGTTGGCAGATTCGGCATCCTTTTCCGCAAAGATATTCTGTGCCATTAAATAAACTACTTTGCTACTATATGAAATATTAGAACCTAAAATAAATAAATTTAGAAGTTGCAAAGTATTTTGATCAGATATTTTTTGACCAGCCCGAATTTCTTTGTAAGTTCGTAAATAGGTTTCTTTATTTTGCAAACTTAAGTATTGATTATCTTGAATTAATTTAACAATAATTACATCTACAGTAAAAGCTCTCGATTTAGCACTTGCAAGTGAATAGATATTTTTAATGGACATAGGAATATCTGAACCTGTAATCATAGCTTCTAATTCCGTCAGATAACTAAAATCAGGCACTGGTTCTGAAGCTCTCACATATTGATATGTACCTCTAATTCTTTTCTTTCCATCTTCAGAGAGTTGAGATTTAGCTAGTGCTGTTTCAATCGCTTTTTCAATGATATTTAATAGACAAGTTTGATGAGCTATTTCATACCTTTGTCGAATTTGTTCATCTAAGTTAGATGAAGCTACCAAATATTGCAATAAATCCAGAGAAATAGTATCTTTTATATATTCACTATCTTCAACTAATTCATAAATTTCCTTTACTTGGGATTTGGTGGCATCTTTACGAATAAAATCAGCATTGTCTATTTCTTTATAAATCTTATCAGCTATTCTCACATCTGGATCATATAAACTATGAAAAATGAAAGTAACATCATTACCTTGCAACCCAATTTTAGGAATAGAAATGGTGTTATTTTCAATAATTCTTGGGGGGATTGTTAACTTATAAGAATCTCCAGACCTCAAAGTAACGTTTTGAATACCACCCCTTCTAGCAATATCATAAGGAACAAAAACATGATATTTTTCCTGGAAACTATCATCATTCGCACTCGCAATTTCTGGAAAAATTACATCTTTAGTTAAATAAACTCCAACACTAGAAACCAGCAGATTTAAAAACATCCGACGGTTAAGACTAAACAAGTCAGATGAATTATTGATCCTCTTCATACCTAAATACCTTCAAATTCAAAACGGTAGTATTTTTAAATGATTAAATTGTTTTCGTTGTCAACTTAACACAAAACCTATCATCTTGTCAAATTATTAACTTGTTTAGATATAACCCACATCAGTAAGTATAATGATATGGGTTTAAAATGTATATACTCACCAATTAAATATTTATGTATATTTAAATATAATTAATAACAGTGATTTTTATTAACACCAATAAAAACAGGTAATTAGTTGTCACCAATTACCCAATATCATCAAACTCAAACTTAATCTATGGAGAGATCACATCATCATAGTTAATAGCCTGAAGTACCCGATTTAAAATCACCTGACTACGAGGATTTATCACCTGAAGACGAATAAAATTAGGATCACTAGGTCGCCAAGTTACTCGATATTTCATACCATTATTATTCCAAGTATAAACTTGCCGATCATTAGTACCTGAAGTTACAGCCCCAGATAGGCTAATATAGGAATTACGATTACGGCGATTTTTTCCATAATAGTAATAGACATTATTATCAAAAGACAAACTTACTTCCCAGTCTTTATCGGCAAAATTTCCCTTGGGATAATTAAACTTTTGTGCCAGCGCCGGTTGAGTCATTGCTACATCTATAATTGCAGGTGTAGAAATCCCCAAAATTGTCGCTAATGTTATTGCTTTATAATTCATAAAACTCTCCCCCTGGGAAACAGGTAAAAAGTCTATATTTGTCTATATTTATGGATTCACTCTATAGCAAATCAATTTCGCTTTAAGCTGTTGTTTCTTCTTTATTGAGATTCCTGGAAATAAATAGTTTAGGAAACAGCAAACCAGAACTTTCTTTATATTCTTCAAACTCAGGATATCGAGACAAAGATTGATCTTTTTTCCGCATATTGGGAACAAATATCATGGCTATAAATAACCCCAGAATTAAAAAAGGTAGCCAATGCTGTGCTAACATGGCAAATGCTAGATAAATCAAGACTTCTCCCAAGTAATTAGTATTACGACATCTAGCAAAGAAACCTTCTGTAATTAGTCCAGTTTTGTATTTGAGTGTATAGTATTTTTGAGCATCACTAGCAAAGTGTAAAAACACCCCCACAATATTTAAAGAAATAGCCGCAGCTACTAATGGTAAGGGTGGAACAGTACCACTGCTAATAAGAATAAATGGTGCTACCCAATATAAACCTAAGATGATAAAGGTAATAATTCCCATCAAATTGGGCATTTCTTGTTCCCATTGTTTATCTGGGAAAATACGATCTTTTAGTAACCAAAGAAAACCATAAGTACCATGAAGGGCAAGATAAACCCAAGCTCCAATAGTAAAGTTATGGTAGAAAAACATTAGTCCTAACACTATAAAAAAAGTTAGACCTTTGTGAAAATTAATAGGATATTTTACCTTCATATTCTGGCTTTTTGTGAGAATTTTTCAAGTATTTAAATAAATAGAGAGATAGGAAAATATCGCCTATCCCTCTGCCATAATTACTTCTTCGCAATTACCCAAACTGCGTGAATAATACCCAAAATGTAAAAACCAAAAATTGTTAACAGTAAATTAATCCAAAAATCTTTGCCAAAACCAACTTGTAAAAATACTCCCAAAGGTGGTAAAAAGATGGCTGCTACGATTCTAATTAAGTCATTCATAATACTCTCCTGTTCATTGTCCACATCTCTATTATTAACATCACTTTCTCTAACTCGCATTCCTGAAAAGATACAGTAACCCGAACTAACACCCAGAAGTAACACCCAGAAGTAACACCTACATTAACCACCGCTGATTTTAGCTTTGTAACCTAACTTAACTAAAATCTCTAAAATCTTCTGTTTATGATCTCCTTGAATTTCAATTTCGTTCTCTTTCACAGTTCCCCCTGTACCGCATTGGGTTTTTAACTGTTTCAATAAAGCGGTTAAGGTTTCTGCTTTGGTTTGAAACCCGGTAATAACCGTGACTGTTTTTCCTTTCCTCCCTGCGCGGGTTGCTTGTACCCTTACATTTTGTTGGTTTGGGGGTAGTTCTTGTACTGGACGTTCTAAAGCAGGTGAGTTATCATTACCAAATTCTTGGTAAATTATACGTTTGTCAGATTTTGATTTAGAGGAAGACATACAATTTAATTCTTAATTCAATCCAGCAATAATCTCAAGTAGACTCAAATTTTTTCCTACTGCTATTTTAACCAATTACTGTTCACTAATTACTGACTAATATAGGACTTAGGCAATATTGGACTAAAAACCTGGTTCTGATGTAGGGGTAATTCATGAATTACCCCTACTTTCGTTCTGTTTTGCGTAAGTCCTGTAGTATTTAGAAGATTCTCATACAGCATTCTCTAAGTAAAATATTCTCACTCCTAACTCCTGACTCCTGACTCTTGTACGGGTGTTCGCGAAGCGTGCTGGAAGCATCAGCATTCGGGCGACTAATGATAAATTTTTATCCAAGGTTATTTCTGGAATGCTCCTAAATTATGATATTTTTTGTCAAGATTGGGGTAATATAAACAACCAATAAGAATAATCTGATCTATCATCACTATGTTCAAAACTAGATTATATGTATCTGATGGTACTAATTACGTACCTACTTCTAAACCGTATCGTCTCATAGGTGCGATCGCTGCTTTAATTCTTATCAGTCTGATCACTTCATTCGGAGGATCACTTATGAAGCACACTATTTCTAACTGTTGAGAAGGTTTTATTTGGGGTATCGCTGATCTAGTGATTGAGTTGGATCAATTAGCTAGTATTGTTGCTGTTGGTTTACTTTCTGCTAGGTTTGTAGGTGGTGCTTGGATCGGTTTAGCTTTTGTATTTGCTGCTTTATTTGAACAAATAATACATTTAGCTTCATTAAATCTACCAAGTATAGCCCCAGGTATAGAAATAGCGATCGCCTTGTTCTCTATTATCTGATAATGATTTTTCAAAATTGGGGTGCTCTAGAAATGATATACGCAGAAATAGAAACTAAAACAAACCGCTTAGAATCTTTAGAATCTATTGTTGAGCAAATCGGTGAAGCTGTGCTTTCTACTACCAATACTATTGAGCGTTTAGCTCAAAGAGTAGATGCTTTGATCGTACAAGTAGAATCACAGGGAAAACAATTACAGCAGCAAGGATATCAAATTTTTGCCTTGTGTGATGCTGTACAAAGTCTCGCTGAAACACAAAAAGATTCATTACAAGAAATCAATCAACTGACAAAATCTGTAGATAACATTGTGTTTTTGCTGCAAAGTGTAGATGAAGAAATATGAACTACCCCAGCTTATTCCCAAATCCAAAATCCAAAATTGGCATGATCAAACCTTTAATTGAGTAATTGCAATATTGCCAGCAAAACATACATCTACATCACTACCAGGAGTGCGATCGCGTTTACCATATTCACCAACATAATAAAAATTATCACCCTCTACTCGATAATTTACAGGTAAAGGTTTGGTACAGGGTAGACAAAAAACAACTTGAGGATCACCATCTCCCGGTAGTAGATGGGGTAAATTCACATTCCAAAAGCTACCAGGTGCTAAAGGCTTTTTCAGTAAATCTGCTAATATTACTGATGTCCATTTAGCAGCTAAATCCCAATTATAATTGAGTTTAGCTTTGCGATAATGAGAAATCGCCACACCAGGAATACCGTGCATTGCAGCTTCTCTCACCGCAGCAACAGTTCCAGAAATGTACGCATCCACTCCCAAATTACCACCAGCATTAATTCCTGAAAGCACAAACTTGACATCTTGACGAATTTGTGTTATGGCAATTCTCACACAATCAGCAGGAGTACCAGCAATAGCATATTCAAAATCAGAACGACGTTCTAATTTAATCGGTTCAGTTGTCGTCACCTGATGTCCACAACCAGACTGATGTGTTGCTGGTGCAGCGATAATTACATCTTTGTCATTTACCGCTTTCAGCAAAGCTTGAATACCTGGTGCGTCGATACCGTCGTCGTTAGTTAAGATGATTGTCATGAGATTTTAGAGTTTAGATTTTAGAGTTTAGATTGATTCGACCAATAAATCCTGAAATAAATCCTGAAATAAATCCTGAAATAAATCCTGAAATAAATCCTGGTAATTTTACCATCCAGGAATTATCCTCAAATCAGATGCTTTTGACCTAGATTATGTAGTATTTTGATTGCAAGAGTATTTTAGGATTCATTTCATGAAACAGCTACTCAAGCAATTATTTAGTGGTCATTCATACCTTACCCGTCTCATTGTACCTGTATTGGTGATGATGATGGCTATTTCTGTTTTTGTGACACCTGCTTTTGCTACTGGAGTATATCAAATACCCAACCTGACAGCAGATACCTGGATTGTAGATGAAGGTGATGTTCTTAGCCGTTTTAATGAAGGTCAAATCAGCGGTGCTTTTAAAGACTTGGCCAAAGCAACAGGTAATGAGGTGAGAATTGTTACCATTCACCGTTTCGACTATGGGGAAACACCGGAAAGTTTTGCGAAAGGACTATTTACAAAATGGTTTCCTACACCAGAAGCACAAGCTAACCAAGCGATTGTGATCGTTGATACTCTAACCAATGGTGCAACTATTGTCAGCGGGGATCAAGTGAAAACTCTCTTGACTGATGAGATCGCTAATAGTGTCACAGAAGAAACACTAGGGTCAGCATTACGGGATGGTAATAAATATAATCAAGGATTTTTGGATGTGCGCGATCGCCTAGTAGCAGTCCTTTCTGGTAAACCCGATCCCGGTCCACCAGCAGAAAAAGAAACTGTACAGGTAGAAAGCACATTTAGCAATGCGGAAGAAACTGACAAAAACAAAGGTAATGCTACTGCTTGGGTAGTAGGTTTGTTAATTGCAGCTACTGTCATTCCCATGGCAACTTATTATTTATACCAAATCAATCAGCCTTCCAATCAGGGGTAAATAATGAGGGAATAGGTAGAATTTTTGTAAGGAGTCAGGAGATCAAGGAGTCAGGAATCAGGAGTCAGGAGTCAGAATATTTGTTTGTAGCAACTGTATTCTGTATCCTGAATCCTTACGAATTTTTTACTTTACGGTTTTGTACACAGTTGACCATGAAAAATACTTCTCAACATCCCAAACGGATTTTATTTTTACATCCCAACTTTCCCGCCCAATTTCGTCATCTGGCCACAACTTTAGCCAAAGATGATAAATATCAAGTAGTATTTGGTACAAATCGTCAGGAAGGATCAATACCAGGAGTATTGAAAGTTATTTATGAACCTTCCCGCACAGCAGCACCCCAAACTCATCATTATATCCGCAATTTAGAAAATGCAATTCTCACCGGACAAGCTGTATATCGCATAGCAGAACAATTAAAAACACAGGGTTTTATTCCCGATATAATTTACGGTCATTCCGGCTGGGGTCCGACATTATTTATGAAAGAAATTTTCCCGAAAGCAGAATTATTATGTTTCTTTGAATGGTTTTATCATGCTCGCGGTTCTGATGCCGATTTTGATCCCAGTGATCCATTAAATGCCGATGATTTGTGTCGTATTAAAGTCAAAAATTCACCGATTTTACTAGATTTATACCATTGCGATCGCGGACTTTCTCCTACTAATTGGCAACGTCAACAATTTCCCCTAGAATATCATCAAAAAATCACTGTTTGTCACGATGGAATTGATACTAATTTCTTTCAACCCAAGCCAGATGCTAAATTAGTTTTACCCCGAATTAATCTTGATCTTTCCCATGTTTCAGAATTAATTACTTATGTAGCCAGAGGAATGGAACCTTATCGCGGTTTTCCTCAGTTTATGGAAGCAGTAGCATTAATTCAACAACAACGCCCAAACTGTCATATTGTAGTTGTGGGAGAAGATAGAGTAGCCTATGGAAAAAATCTTCCTGATGGGAAAACTTATAAACAATTAATGTTAGAAAAATTAGATTTAGATTTAACCAGATTACACTTTACTGGTTTACTTCCTTATACTGAATATTTGCAAGTTTTACAAGCATCCTCAGCCCATATTTATTTAACTTTTCCTTTTGTTTTATCCTGGTCAATGTTAGAAGCAATGTCCGCAGGATGTTTGTTAATAGCTTCTGATACTCCACCAGTTAAGGAAGTAATTAAAGATGGTAAAAATGGACTGTTGGTAAATTTCTTTTCTCCCCAACAAATTGCCGAAAAGGTGAATACAGCTTTAGATAATTCTCCAGATATGATTTCTATTCGTACCGCTGCACGCAAGACAATAGTTAATAATTATGATTTACAAACATTATTACCACAACATTTAGATTGGATGTTAGGTAAGACAGGTTTCGCGTCAACAATGTAGGGGCGTTCGCGAAGCGTGCTGGAAGCATCAGCATTCGGATGATAGTCTTAGGTAAAAACCGATAATTAATTGTCCGAATGCTTCGCCCTTAGAGGATGTTTGAAAGGTTTTTAATGTATATAGGACTAATATTTGATTTTTGAACAGAACTCCGTACATGGTTCGGCTTCGCTCACCATAAATACTGACAGCCTTCTTTCCCGTTCCCTGTTCCCTGCCTCTACGAAAAATTCATGAATCAAATCGGATCACTATAGGACTTACGCAAGATAAGCTGTTACACAGCTAAATTGTATAAGCTGTTACACAGCTAAATTGTATAATCCTAATATTCTGAACTCTTGTTTAACAGGCAAGATGCCTGTTCCACTTATACAAATTAAATGCACAACAGCTTATGACTAAAAACCTTATTCTTGCGTAGGGGTAATTCATGAATTACCCCTACTTTCGTTCCCTTTTGCGTAATTCCTGGTATAAATAAACCCCTCTCCAAACCTCTCCCCGACGCGGGGAGAGGCTTTGAAACCCCCATTCCCTTGTAGGGAAGGGGGGAAGGGGGGTTAGGTTTCTAGAGATTATCGGTTTTATCTAATACTTTTCAAACAACCTCTTACGGTGGTCTAAAGACATGAAAACTGCTGTAAGCGGACTTGATATAATAATTAATAATTAGCTAATTCTTTACTCGCTTCTTCTTTGAGTCGTTGACGAATAGACAAAGGTGCTATTACTTCTCCATTTGGCCGCCAGTCTCGTAACCGCATCAAAACATTAATATCCCCAGTACGTATCCAAGCTTGATAATAAATATCTTGTTTATTTCTGTGTTTGATAATATCTAATATTTGCTGCTGCTGGGTTTTGGGAATGTCTGCTGTAATTAAATTTGCTAATTTTTCATAGGCAATACGCTGGAAAGAATGATGGCGAAATGTGTTATCTACATACCATTGGGCAAATGCTGGCGGAAAACGAATGATCAATAATTCCCGTTGTAGGTAAAAGTTGAAACCCCAAGCTTTTTCTAATTCTGTCTCTACATATTCTGGGGTGGGTAAGTTGCCACTGTGCCACATTTCTTTTAATTCTTTGGGTATACCTGGATCTCCCCAGGGAAGAATTTGCAATTTTTCTGAGGCGATGCGGTCTAGTCGGTAGTTATGCCATGTTATATTTCCTTGGGGATCTATACCATAGGCGCTGAGATATTTGGCACGTCGGAGGTAATGCAAACACACAGGATAAACGGTTATTTGTACTTTGCTGGCTGTAGCTGCGATCCAATATTCAAACTGCACTACTCCAGCGGCTGGTATACGCCACAGTTGTTCTAACTGTTCTTGATAGTTATCTACCTGGTCCTGCATTTCTGAAGAAAGTATATAGTCTAAATGCAGAAATATCCGTTGTTGTGGTTCTTGGATGGTGGGGGATGTATGGGTATGATCTACTATTTGTTCCCACAAATTATGAATGATGATATCTAGGTTTGGCTGCACAAAGGATATGGACTCTAGTACGTGCAGTAGTTCCCAGGTTTGGGGTAGGGACAGTTGGGTAAAGGTTGCTTGTGCTGTTGCAGAAATTGTTGGTGCTGGTAGTTCGGTTTTAGAGAGAGTTTGATATTCTCCTTTGACTACTGTTTGCAGCCATCCTAAACGAGTTAGCTGTTTAAGATCATCTCTGAGGGAACGATGAACTGTGGCAAAGGGGGGTTGTTGTAGTTGTTGGTGCAGTTGTTGGGAACTGATGCCAGTGAGTTGTTGTATTTCTTGTTGCCATTGGGTTTGGCAAATGTGGCTATTGGCAGTTTGAATAATTTGCCATCCGCTTTGATGACAGATGCAGGTGGGGTCCTGACATTTGGTGGTTATTTGTTCGGCGTTGAGTTTTTCGCTTTTGGGGTGATAGTAGGAAAATAGGCGATCGCGTAGTTGTGCGTAGGTAAATTTTTTTGCTAAGTCCGTTGTCCAGTTTTCTTCCCCATACAGTTTATTTAATATTACCCATAGTCTAATTGAACGCTGCAAACGGTTGGCTAGTTGTCCTGCTGCTAACCAATGTAATATTTGCGGTGTGGGTGGATAGGGGAAGCTGTTCAATTTGATAATTGATAATTGATAATTGACAATTGTTTAAGAGGGTGTTTAAAATCTCTTGTTTCCAGGAGACAAAAAAACCAATTGCAGTAAGTATAATTTTCAATTGTACATTGTTTATTAGACATCTCCACAATAGAATGTATTAATTTGTCATAAGTTGTAGGGGCGAAGTAGGGGCGAAGCATTCGAGCGATTAATGATCGGTATTCACCAAAGGATATTTTCCGAATGCTTCGCTCTTACAGGGCGATAATTTATCGAAAAAATCAGACATCTAGATATCCCATAAGCTTCGCCTTGCCCCCATAAATAAGTTCCAGAATTTCTTTCCTGGAGATGTCTATTGTTTATTGTCTATTTTGGCAAGTTCAATTTTTTGTATTGGCACTGCAAAAGCTGATTAAATTACGCAGGACTTACGCAACAGGGAACGAAAGTAGGGGTAATTCATGAATTACCCTTACGCAAGAATAAGGTTTTCAGTCACATCTTGCGTAAGTCCTAATTTATTACAACCAAGCGATCGCATTTTTTAGTAATTCTATCTTTTTTTATCCCCAAGTTTTGTTTCCATCCCCTTGCGGGGAATTGGTTATGAAAAACGCAAGAGGCGCACTACCACTGAATTTGATTAACGCTTCTAGTCGTTTCCATCCCCTTGCGGGGAATTGGTTATGAAAAACTGGACGTGGAAGAGATAGAAAAAAGAGAGCTAAACGTTTCCATCCCCTTGCGGGGAATTGGTTATGAAAAACCTTTGTTGGGTATCACCAGCTTCGGGTTACAGCCTAGTTTCCATCCCCTTGCGGGGAATTGGTTATGAAAAACATATGTACTCTCGCAAGGGTGGTAAGCACGACGGAACGCTACAGTTTCCATCCCCTTGCGGGGAATTGGTTATGAAAAACATGAAGACGATGATCTAGACAGAGCAAAAGAATTTATCTCCACTGAGGTTTCCATCCCCTTGCGGGGAATTGGTTATGAAAAACCCTACACTCATGGAGACCTTGTTACAAATAGCTTTCAAGGGGCGTTTGCGCCAAGCTACGGAAACAACAATGTAACAAGCGAAGTCAGTATTTAATTTTTAAGGTACAGATTGCTGTTTCCAGCCAATAAATACAGAATAAAACAAAAACTTCCAGATGTCAACCCAAAAAACCAACATTTTTTGAAAATTACCAAAGATTACTAAATGTAAATCTTTATCAATTGATAATTGACAATTGATAATTGACAATTGTTTCATTCAAGGTTTAAAACCTCCTCTTTCAAGGGGAAAAAAATCAAAAAATGAGGTAATAACTGAATTTTATTTTGCTTGATTTCATCCTCAATAATTTGAGGTAATGCTGACTTAAATTGAATCTTACCCAAGGATAACTTAATTTGCATTTCCCAAATACTGACAACGCTTAAAAATACCTGAGTATTGGGATCACAAAGAAGTTGATAAACAGCAGGTGAAATTCTTAGAAAATCACTTGTCCACCAAATAAATACATTTTTCAGGTAAATAAACCACATTTTGATTTAGGTTTCGCGTCAACAATGTAGGGGCGAAGCATTCGGACAATTAATTATCGGTTTTTACCTAAGACTATCATCCGAATGCTTCGCCCTTACTGTGGTCTTAGGTTTTACCTAAGACTATGATCCGAATGCTTCGCCCTTACTGTGGTCTTCGGTTTTTACCTAAGACTATCATCCGAATGCTTCGCCCTTACTGTGGTCTTAGGTTTTACCTAAGACTATCATCCGAATGCTTCGCCCTTACTGTGGTCTTAGGTTTTACCTAAGACTATCATCCGAATGCTTCGCCCTTACTGTGGTCTTAGGTTTTACCTAAGACTATGATCCGAATGCTTCGCCCTTACTGTGGTCTTAGGTTTTACCTAAGACTATGATCCGAATGCTTCGCCCTTACTGTGGTCTTAGGTAAAACCTAAGACTATCATCCGAATGCTTCGCCCTTACTGTGGTCTTAGGTAAAACCTAAGACTATCATCCGAATGCTTCGCCCTTACTGTGGTCTTAGGTTTTACCTAAGACTATCATCCGAATGCTTCGCCCTTACTGTGGTCTTAGGTTTTTACCTAAGACTATGATCCGAATGCTTCGCCCTTACTGTGGTCTTAGGTTTTACTTAAGACTATGATCCGAATGCTTCGCCCTTACTGTGGTCTTCGGTTTTACCTAAGACTATCATCCGAATGCTTCGCCTGTGGTCTAAAGACATAGCGCAGGGTTGTTCCTGGTTCGGTTAAATAGAGTGTAGTCATAGGAAACAGGAAATTAAGAAAGTAGGGGTTTAGCAGTGCTAAACCCTTACAACACTTTGGAGGTATAAACGAAGTATTAATGTTTCCTCCTGTATCAGTAATCATTTTGCCTTGAGGTTAGAAGACCCCTTTTCTATCAGGGTGAAATAATACACCTATTGAATTGACAATTGATAATTGACAATTGATAATTTATGAAAGAGACAATTGATAATTGACAAGTTATGAAAGAAAACATTATTAAGGAGAAAAGCTTTGATTTTGCAGTCCGTGTTGTCAACTTATATCAATATTTAAATAACGAAAAAAAAGAATTTGTTTTATCAAATTAATTACTGCGTTCTGGTACTGCAATTGGAGCATTAGTCAGAGAAGCAGAACAGGCAGAAAGTAAAGCAGATTTCATTCATAAATTAGCAATTGCCCTTAAAGAAGCAAATGAATCAGATTATTGGATAGAACTAATGTATAAAACAGATTACTTCACAGAAAAACAATACAAAAGCATCAAAAATGATATCACGGAGTTAATCAAACTTTTAACTTCAATCATAAAAACCAGCAAGAAAATTGTTAATTGTTAATTTTCCATTGTCAATTGTCAATTGTCAATTGTCAATTGTTCATATTTACAAATACAGGAACGGAGAAAAGCTGATGACTGAACCTGCCTTACGCTTGCTATTAAGTGAAACCCTGATGGTAGAGGCTTTACATTATCAGGTTTTATTGATTGAATTAACTAGGAGCGATCGCATTATCGAACCCCAAGACTTAACAGGTTTAGAACTTCCAGCAGGAATTGATACAACCGGTGGTGTGGTAATTTCGGGACGCGCACCGATTTGGTTATATGGTTATCTGATCCATGAATTACATCCTACCGCTTGGGTTGCTTGTTATGATCCCCGCATCGGTGCGATAATCGTAGCTACTCACACTCGCTTAGTACAAATTGGACAAGTATTCAAAATCATTCCCCCCAACGGAAGAACCCAGGAAGGAGATACTACACCAGAACAACAATGGTCTAATTATTTTCGTCAACTGGGAGAATTGAGAGCAAATAATAGCGCAAATTCTCCCTTGACAAAACCAGAAAAATTGTGTCCAGCGTTGATGGTAGTTGGTCCCCCCGACAGTGGTAAAAGTGTATTTTCCCATGGGTTATTTCAAGCATTGCTCAAAGAAAATCCTGATATTTATTTACAACGCGCACATTGGGACGGTGAAGGAAATTATGTGTTAGAAATGGGTGCAGAAGCTACCGATGAAGAAATCGAAGCCTTTAAAGCACGTAATCGCGGATCTTTAACAGAGAGGTTTTTTCCCTACCAAGCGCAAGCTATTCTTCAGTTACGCAGACAAAAATCTTTAGTAATAGTAGATGTGGGTGGGATGGTGCAACCAGAAAAATTACCACTGTTGGAAGTTTGTACACATTATTTAATAATTAGTTCTCGACTAGAAGCGGTGGAAGGATGGCATAATTTTTGTGGTATTCGTGCTAATTTAATACCAGTTGGTGTCATTTTCAGCACTCTCACAGAAACGGAGATAGTTCATCAATTAGAACCTTATGTAGAAATGACTTGTGGTGCTTGGGTTAGAGGTAAAGCGCGTCCTATTCCTGATATTTTACTGGAACGGGTACAAGATATGATCAATTGATAATTGATAATTGATAATTGATAATGGTTTCATTCAAGGCTTCCGCCGTGAGCGTCAGCCGAACGGTTTGAATCTTTTGCTTTCTAGGAGAAAAAAAGAAAAAATTTCCTATTTCCCCATCCTCTCACGAATGAGAGACAGGTAATTGTCAATTACCATTAGACATCTCCAAAATAGAATGTATTAATTTGTCATAAGTTGTAGGGGCGAAGTAGGGGCGAAGCATTCGAGCGATTAATGATCGGTATTCACCAAAGGATATTTTCCGAATGCTTCGCCCTTACAGGGCGATAATTTAACGGAAAAATCAGACATCTAGATATCCCATCAGCTTCGACCTGTCTCCATAAATAAGTTCCATAATTTCTTTTCTGGAGATGTCTATTGTTGAAGAAGTGCCAAGAAGGAATAAAATAGTAGTCAAGCAAGGGAAAAATGGTGATGAAAGGTAAAAGTTCGGTAGCAATAGGAATTAGTTGGTGTTTAGCTTGGGGTAATGGAAGAAAACCGCAATTTGATATTTCTGTTTTGCGGGAAATGTGCGAAGCTTTGAGAACTGGGGGAGAAGTTCCAGTAGAGGTAAGAACTATTATTCAACAAGTGGAAGATTTGCAAAAAATTAACGAAGATGATTTTCCTGAGACTGTGGAACAGCTAAAAAATAATTATCTTGATTTATGGAATCAAACAACTAATATCGGTTTAGTTTATGGAGGTGTGACTAAGGTTAAGCAGTATGTATTTGAATCAGCTAAAATTCAAGAAGTGCGTGGTGCTTCAGCTTTGTTAGATAGAATCAATTTAATTGATTTACCTGCTTTTTTCAACAAAATTTATCAGCCTTCATTATATACAGATGACAACGATAGCAAACAAGAAGAAAACAATAGGAAAAAACCTGAAAATTTATATACGATTCAATGTAATGATGTAAAGAAATGGTTAGATGAAAACTTCTATCAAGATTACAAATTATCAGAAGTTCTCATTCCCGAATTAATCATCTATTCTACAGGGGGAAATATTCTGGCTTTTTGTCCTGCTGCTTATGTAAATGACTTAGCAGATGCTATTGAAAAACGCTATGCCCATGAAACATTAACAGCAAATTCCTGTGCAGTTGGTGAGACATTTAAACCATTAGAAATTAGATTTGGTTTACTCAAAGAAAAAATTGAAGATACACCTTGGTTAGATTGGTATAATCAGAATTATCAAAAACCGATAGTTCAAGCTTATTTTGGGTTTCCTAAAGATGAAAAAGAACGGTTAGAAGCATTCAGAAACCGCAAAAGTTTTAACGAAATTACCACCAAATTAGCGATTTTATTTAATCAAAGACGTAGCGGTAATGATATTCTTGGACGTAAAAACAACCGTCGTTATCCAGTAATGTTTGAAACCCATCCTTATTTAATGAGAGATGGGAGTGATAGACGTTCTGCTATCATGAAAGTAGATAAAAATGGTAGAGAAGTAAACTTTTCTGAAGCATCAGCCAGAAAATTCATAGTTGGTGATAGAACAAAAGATGGTGAAACACAAGCACCAGCATGGTATCGTAATACTGGTTTAAAATGGGATAGAGGAATATTTGAAAGTTGGGTAAAAAGATTCCATAACTTTTTAGAAAAACACCACGACTTAAAAGCTAAATATTATGGTAATTTAAACCATGAAGATGTCAAAATTGCCGAATTATTAACTCATGTATCTAATGCTAGTAAAAACTTTATTAGCTACATTTACGCTGATGGTAATAACATGGGAGGATATATTCAACAAATTCGCACACCAGAAAAATACAAAAAATTCAGTGAAGATGTAAGTAGAGCAACAGAAGAAGCGGTTTATTATGCAATAGCTGAAAGTTTACATCCTCATAAATTGAAAGGAATAAATGAGCAAGATTCAGATTTAGAAAATGGTGATTTAGTTCATCCTTTTGAAATCATTACCATTGGAGGAGATGATATATTTATCATTGTACCTGCTAATAAAACCTTAGAAATTTCCCAAAGAATAGGAGAAAAATTTGAAGAAATAATGGTACAAAGATCAGATGAAAAAATAGCAGATTATAGACTAAAATCTAAAAAACCAGTAGATCAGAAAAAAATCCATCGTTATCAACCACAAACAGCAAAACCTTCAGAGTGCAAACTTAGCACATCCATAGGCGTTTTAATTACCGCTGATGATACACCAATTTACTACGCCCAAGACTTAGTAACACAATTACTGAAATCAGCCAAAGAAAAAGCCAAGAAATTAAAAAAAGTAGAATATCATGGAGGAACAATAGATTTTATCACCTTAAAATCTGTCACCATGATTGCATCTAATATTAAAGATTTTCGCCAAGAAGCATTAACTAAAGAAAGTCCGCAGAAATTAAAACTCTATGGAGGACCTTACACATTACATGAAATAGGGGGATTAATTCAATCAATAGCAGCATTGAAAAAAACCAAATTCCCCAAATCACAACTTTATCAAATTCGTAGTTTATTAGAACGGGGTAAACATACAGCGATTCTCAATTATCGTTATTTTAGAGTCAGACTGAAACAGGGAAAAACAGAATTACAACAACATTTTGAAGATGCTTGGTGTTTACCAAAGGATGATAAAAATGGTGGTAACTTAGCACCTTGGATGTATGATACAGAAGACAAAGTTTATGAAACAATTTGGCGCGATATGGTTGATATTTATGGATTTGTAGAAGAACCAGAAACCGAAGAATCAGAAAACTTAGAAAATTTAATTGCGGGGGTTGAGTCATGATTAAATTAGAAACAATTAATAATTCAATCCACACAAAAACCATCACCGCTATCATTGACACAGCATTATGTATAGGTGCTGGAGGTTCATCTGGTTCACTTGCAGATAAACCAATAGTTCGCAACGCAGAAGGAAATTTACTCATACCCGCTTCCCAATTAAAGGGAAGATTGCGCCATGAATGTGAGAAAATAGTTAGAGGTTTAAAATGGGATGTTTGCTATTCTCCCAACCCGCAAACCATGTGTCCCCAAAGAGCGGGTTTAGTGGGAAATTTTACCAGAGAAGAGTATATAATACCAAAAGATAAAAAAACAGAAGATAACAAAAATTATCATTGTTTAATTTGTCAAATTTTTGGAAATCCGGTTTTACCTTCTCGGATAATATTTGATGATTTAATTTGTGAAGAAGAACCAGAAAACTTACCAGAAATTATTCGTCCTGGTGTAACTATTAACCGTCGTCGTCGCACTGCTGAAGAAAGTAAACTTTACTTTTTAGAAACCTCACCCCCAAATACAAAACTCAGATTTACAGGAAATATTCACCTATTAAATGATGCACCTAGCTATACAAAACCATTAATATTAGCAGGATTGAAACATATTAACGCTTTAGGTGGAAGTAAATCAGCCGGTTTAGGTTGGTTACATTGGGAATTACCAGATTTAACAATAGAAAAAGAAGCATGGGAATTTTTAGCTAAAGGAAGTGAGAAAGAATGAAAAAAATCGAATTAGAAATCAAAGCTTTATCACCTTTAGCAATTGGACAAAAGAAACCAGGAGGTAATATTAGTGAAGTAGAAACATTTATTCCTGGTTCAGTCATTCGTGGTGCAGTTGCTAATCAAATATTGCAACAATCAAATCAAGAAATTACAGATGGTGATGATTTTCATCAATTATTTTTGAGTGAAAATCCCGCGATTTTTCAAAATGCGTATCCAGGACATGGTAAAATTAAATCAGAAGTTAGGGTCATACCTGCAACTGCTTTAAGTTCTAAAATCAAACCAGGGTTTAAAATATCAAAAGGGGATGGTGTTTTTGACACCTTAATAGACCGTTTTTGTGCAGAAAATTATGGTCAAGTATATGATTTTAATAGTCCTGTACAACCCCAGAACAATGAATTAGAGGGAGATAGAGTAGATAATTTTACAGGATTTTATAGTCAAAATATCAGTAACTATGAGAAAAAAGCAGCCAATTCTCGATTATTAACCAGAGTTGGGATAAATAGAAGACGTGCAACTTCTGAAGAAAGTGTACTTTACAGTATTCAAGTTTTGAATGAATCAAAACAACATCAAAAAGAAGCTGTAATATATAAAAGTGCAATTTTAGTACCTGATGATTTAGCAGCATCTTTGCAGACATTCATTGATAATCATCAAGATAATTTTCGCTTAGGAGGTGCAAGTTCACGGGGTTTAGGGAAAGTAAAAATAACCGCTAAAAAACCAAGTGATATCAAAACAAATTTGGGCGATCGCCTGAATCAATTTAATGTAAAATTACGTAAACGATGGCATGAATGGAGTGATATATTTGGTATAATATCAGAAATACCAAACAAGAGAATTTATTTCACAATTGATTTACAAGCAGATGCGATTTTAACAGAAAATTGGCAATACACAACCGTAATTTCTGAAGCAATGCTCAAAGAATTTACAGGATTGGAAGATTCATCTTTAAAACTACATACAGTTTATAGTAGTTATGATTATCGTTCAGGTTGGAATGCTGCTTGGGGTTTAATGAAAGATATCGAATTAGTAACAAATAGAGGGGGTGTGTATTTATTTAGTGTAGATAAAGAAAAGGAAAAAATATGGATTGAAAAATTGCAAGAATTAGAAATAAAAGGAGTTGGAGAAAGAACTTCTGAAGGTTTTGGACAAGTGCAAATTTGCAATGAGTTTCATAATGTATTAAGAGAGGAAGCAGTATGAGTGAATTATCAAACCAACAGCAATTAAAAATTCAAAAAGGTATACTTCAATCTGAAGATGATCTAGTAATCTGGATTAAAAACGCCTTAGATAAAACAAGCTATGGAGACTTAGAAGAATCACAATTTCGTAACTTACTCCGTGTTGCTGACACTACAGATAGCGCAGAAGTAATTAAGAACTTTATCTGTTATCAAGTTGGAAGAGACAAGAAATGGGGAAGAGGTAAAGGTTCTTTAGCCGAGAAAATCATTGAAGATATTGATAATAATATCAAAAAAGCTGCTCAAATAATTGGTGAATGTTGCGACGCTGATTTTAAACCTATTTGGTTAGAATTAATTCGCCGTTATTTGGGATATGGCGCACGTCATTTAAAGTTTAAACGTGATGGTAATTCTTAAACAATTACCCAATATACAGCTAATAATTAACCAAGCAATTTTAAGAAATTGAGGTATTGAAATATGTCGGAAAAAGTAATGCTAGTTTTAATTGGAGGACGGAGTGCTGTTCCAACCGTTGCAGGAGTTCTTCAATTTCTCGATGAAGTTGATAAAATTAAGTTTATATTGTGTAAAGGAGGACAATATTTACAATATCAAAAAAATGTAGAAACTGTCATAAAACAGAACCGACAAGACTTAATTTTTAATAATGAAACTGATGTCATAACTGTTGATCCTAATAAATTTGATGAAGTGTATATGGCTACTAAAAAACTTTGTCAAGATGTCAAACAAATAAAATATGTAAACTTGACATCAGTTCCTCAAACTATGGCTATTTCAGTTTATAGCTATGTTCAGGAAAAATTTAAAGACGTATTGGTTTTTAGTGTTAACACCGATCAATCACAGATTATTCCATTAGTTTTTGGTAGACAACCTTTATCATTTAATAAGCGATTAACCGTAGAAAATTATGTCGCTATGTATGGACTTAACATATTTAGACGGCAATTAGTTTGTGAAAGATATATAGAGAATACAGCACAATATATAGTAGATAATCTTGAAATTGCAAGAAAAATTCTTTATGTAATCCGCAAAAATTCTGGAGATGCAGATACTATTAAAACAGCACCAAAAGGATTTAATATAAATGAAACAGAATTTACGAAATTAGGTGTATCAATTAGTGATTTAGAAGGATTTTTGCAAAAATTAGAAAGTTTATCGTTGCTCAGTAAATTGCAGAAATTAAATGGAAATATAAAATTCAGAATTGAAACGAAGGAGAATTATTCTTTCATAGCGGGTGGCTGGTTAGAAGTATTTGTATATTCTTCTGCTAAATTGTGTAAATTTGATTCTGTAGAAATAGGCGTGACAATTGATAACTATAGAGGTGAAATAGATGTCTTTTGTTTAAATAGTGCTAATGCTATGATTTGTGAGTGTAAAACTGGTGGAAAATTAAAATCTAAAGATTTGTATGACCTTGTATCAAAGGCTGATAAATTGGGATCTAATTACTGTGTGAAGATATTCATAACAAGCGAGTATGATATAGATGAAGAATTTATAAATACAGCGAAAAATAATAAAGTGGTAGTTGTATCAGGTGATAAACTCATGAATATAACTGAGATTTTGACTAAAGAAATGCAAGATCCTACGTATTTAAGGCGTTAAATCAATAAATAATATCTCATTTACATTTAACTCAACTTTATCTACTTTGTCTTGGTTATCTTAGCCGGTAACACACAGCTTTAATAGCTTAATTAAATCATTAATCATTTTAACAATTCATTGATCAGGAGAAAATTAAATCATGCCGAAAATTCTTTTTATTACAGTCGGTGGTTCTCATCAACCTATCATCACCGCTATTCGTGAATTGCAACCAGATCGAGTGGTTTTTCTTTGTTCTGATGGTCCCAAAGGTAGTAAATCGCAAGTAATAGGAAGCGGAACACCTTGTGAAGTAAGACGCGGAACAGAAGTAATTGAAAAGTTGCCCAATATTCCTACACAAATAGGACTAGGTGATAAATTTCAACCAGATAGAGATGTAATCTTGATTGAAGAACCAGATGATTTATCAGAATGCTATCTGAAAGCATCATTATGTATTCAGAAGATTCAGGAAACTGTTGCAGATGCTCAAATGATGGCTGATTATACAGGTGGTACTAAATCCATGTCTGTAGGTTTAGCAATGGCATCTGTGGATTATCAACTTACATTATATGTAACTACAGCCGTCCGCACAAATATTATTAAAGTTGAACGAGGAGAATTAACAGGACAAGCAACAGTAGCACCTGTAGTTGTACAACGGACTCTAGAACAATTTTTACCTATTTTCCTACAACAGTACAACTATCCAGCAGCGATCGCACAACTAAAACGTCTTTTATCATCAATGGCATTACCATCTGATATTAAACGACAAATCCAAACTTTATATGCTTGTTGTTCAGGTTTAGATGCTTGGGATAGATTTGAACATAGAGATGCTTTAGAGTTATTAGAACCTCAAATGAAAAATCCAGTTATTAGGAATCTAGTTCTATTTCTCAAACGAGTAATTAATAGTAGAGGACAAATAGATGAAAAATTTGATTCTAGTAATGGTACAGAAGGAAATGGTTATGAAATAGTTCAAGATTTAATATTAAATGCAGAAAGACGCGCTGAACAACAACGTTATGATGATGCAGTAGGAAGACTTTATAGAGCTTTGGAATTATTAGCTCAAATTCGGTTGTTGAAAACCTATGGTATGAAAACAGGTGATATTGATACTGCGAAATTACCAGAAAATTTACGGGATAAATATGAGAAAAAACGTTCTAATGTCAAGGGAAAAATCCAAATAGCTTTAAGAAGTAGCTATGATCTTTTAAGTGAACTTCCTGATGATCCTATAGGTAAAATATACCTAGAAAATGCTAATAAAATCATCAATGCTTTAGAAGTTAGAAATAACTCATTATTTGCTCATGGATTTAAGCCAATTACTAGCACTGACTATGAAAATGTCAGCGAAGTATTTGTTAACTTCATTAAATCTGCCATCAGTTCTGTAGTCAGCAATAAACCACAAATACAACCTCCTCAATTTCCAACTGACCTAGAAATTTAATCCCTTGATTAAGTCTATAATGTTCACAGAATAAATTTATTTAGTCCTACTGTATAGTTTCTAAAACTATGACCTCCACTCCCGTCTCCACTTTAATCTCCTTAACAGACTTCCTCAAACTACCAGAAACAAAACCAGCGAGTGAATATATTGATGGTAACATCTACCAAAAACCCATGCCTAAAGGTAAACACAGCGCCATACAAACATTTTTAGCACCTGCTATTAATCAAATTAGCATACCTAAAAAAATAGCTCGTGCATTTACAGAACTGCGTTGCACCTTTGCAGGTCGTTCTCTTGTTCCAGATATCAGTATTTTTAAGTGGGAATTAATTCCCCTTGATAATAATGGAGAAATTCAAAATGAATTTACAATTCCTCCTAATTGGACAATTGAAATTTTATCACCAGAACAAAGTTCAACCCGTGTAATTAACAATATTTTATTTTGCTTAAAACATGGTACAGAATTAGGCTGGCTTATTGACCCTCAAGAACGTTTAATCATGACTTTTTTACCCCATCAACTACCAGAAGTTAAGCAAAATCAAGACTTTTTACCTGTTTTAAATTCTTTAACAGCATGGGAAATATCTGTTGAGGACATATTTAGTTGTCTCCGTCTCAATTAATTAACTATAAGTGGTATAATTATTATGTTCGACACATTCAAAAACCGCCTAGAAATCACCGGAAAACTCACAACAATCACCGCATTACGCATAAGTGCGGGACGTTCCACCGAACCCATCGGCACAGATTTACCCGTCATCAAAGACGCATTAGGACAACCATTAATCCCCGGTTCTAGCTTTAAAGGTGCTTTAAGATCCCGTCTTGAAAGTTTCCTCAGAGGAATTGATCCCAGTTTGGCAGAAGATCCCGCAGATTTCACAACTACAACTAGAAACAATGAGGTTAAATATTTAAAAGATAAATACAAAGATAATGACTTTCAATTAACAGAAAATTTGTTAGAAATGACAGATTTAATCTCTCGCCTCTTTGGTTCACCTTGGATAGCAAGTAAATTTCAAATCAGAGATTTAAACGTAGTACCTAACACCTGGTTTGGACAATATCAAGAAAGAGACGGAGTAGCAATTGATAGAGACACAGAAACCGCCGCAGATGGTAAACTCTACGATTTTCAAGTAGTACCAGCAAGTACAGAATTTCAATTTCATGCCATAGTTGAAAATGCAGAACCTTGGGAACTAGGATTATTAATGATTGGGTTACACCAATTTGAAACCGAACAAATTCCCCTTGGTGGTGGACGTTCTCGCGGTTTAGGAGTTGTTAAACTAAATATAGAAAAAATGCGCTGGGTTGATGTTGAAGACGATCCAAAATTTATGTTGCAATATCTTCAAAAATTAGTTATGGGAGATGAAACCGCTTATGAAGATGCAGCAGATTATAGAGATGAATGGGTACATCAATTAATTGATCATTTAAACAAACAAATATCTCAAAAAGATGCAACCCAAACAACAGCTTAAATCTTCCGTAGAGTGCGTTACAGATAAACGCATCAAAATTAATCTTGTAAACTTCCCCATCTCACCCAAATGGAGTTAACATAAAAATAAACATCATCATTATTAATCAAAATGGCACAACTAACAATACAAGTACCAGATGAATTAGCTAACCGATTACAACCAATATTACATCGTCTTCCAGAACTACTTTCACAACTGATAGAATCCCATACACCAGAACCATTAACCTTAGCCGATTCCAGTGATCTACCAACAACTTATACTGAGGTCTTAGACTTTTTAATTCAACAACCAACCCCAGAACAAATAGCCAAATTTAAAGTTTCAAATCAAGCACAAAACAGATTGGAAACTTTATTAGAAAAAAGCCGTATGGGGACAATTTCTGAATTAGAAAATAGCGAATTAGAAGTTTATGAACAATTAGATCAATTAATGATTTTAAGTAAAGCTAGAGCTTACAGTATGATGAAAAATGACCAATAATTTAATTTCTGCTAATCGTTTACAAATTTGGACAGAACACTTTACTATAAAAAATGGAGAAATCATTGGTATTACTTCTATTGGTGAAGCTACATCACGTTTACTGATGTTTAATACTGCCAGCAGAGTGCGATCGCGTCAATTATTAATTACACAAAAACTATATTATCTTTAATAAGAGGTCAAAAAATGGCTTTCAGTAATTACAAAACCATCGGTGAAGTCCTCAAAGCTTTTCAAGTTACCTATACCGAAGCCAATTTTATCAGCGAAATTGCCTTTAATATTTCTAACTACTTCCGCGAAGATTTAGAATTAATGATGCGGGATGCAGTTGTTGATAATTCAGAATTTGCTATTTGTGAAAATCTTATTTATCCCGTTCTCAAAGAAGTTTGGAAAATCTACCGGCAACATTTTATTTTATGGAGTCATCAATCATTAAACTATGATGAGAAATTATCAGGCTTTCCTGAATATATTTTAGCTAAACGCTCCCCTTTAGGTAAAGTTGTCTTTGACAAACCCTATTTCATTTTAGTAGAAGCTAAACAAGATAACTTTGAAGCAGGATGGACGCAATGTTTAGCAGAAATGATCGCTGCTCAAAGATTAAATGGAGAACATCAAATAATTATTTTGGGGATTGTTTCTAATGGAATAACATGGCAATTTGGAAAATTAGAAAATGAGGTTTTTACTAGAAATAGCACTTATTACACAATTCAAGAACTAGATAAATTATTTGCTGCTGTTAATTTCGTATTTCAACAATCTGAATTACAGTTAAATAATTTAGTTTTATCTGCTGCTTAAATTTACCTGAATCAATTAACATTATGCACAAAAAATTCGTAAATCATTGCACCATAGATTTAACCATCATTCCCGATAGTCCAATTCTGATAAAATCTGGAAAAGAAGGTGCAGATCCCACAAAACCAGACATGGAATTTGTGGAAACCTATCACGCTGGAGGACGTACTATATACTTACCCGGAAGCAGTTTAAAAGGTGCAATTCGCGCCCATGCTGAACGTATTGTCAGAACAGTAGGAGGTGATAATAATACCCAAAAACTTTGGGCAAGTGATCCAATGAAAGGTGATTATTTACCTAAAAACTTATCAAGTCATGAAATCTATAAACAATCATCATTTACTGATCAAATGTTTGGTAATACTTCTATTGCAAGTAGACTCAGAATAGAAGATGCTTATCCAGAAAAATCAAAACCAGTAAGAACCGAAGAAAGAAACGGTGTAGCAATAGATAGAGTATTTGGTTCTGTTGCTGTCGGTCCATTTAATTATCAAGTCTGCACTGCGGGAGAATTTAAAACTAAACTACATTTAAAAAACTTCACCTTAGCACAGTTAGGTTTAATTGGTTTAGTATTGCGTGATTTAAACGATGGTTGGTTTGGTTTAGGTTTTGCTAAATCTCGTGGTTTAGGAACTGTAAAAATCCAACTAAATAAAGCCGTTGTTCAATATCCTGGTTGTATTTTATCAGAAGATAAACAAGAAATCTGCGCTTTCGGTACTAACAAAAAATGGCGAAATACTTTTTTATTAGGTGTAGGTGAATTTTTAACCGAAAATGATGCAAAATCTTATGGTTTCCCTGACAAAGATAGTCAAGATACACCTGTTGCTGCTCAAGAAATGGCTTTAGGATTTGGTGTAGAATTAACTTGGCAAGAAAGAACAGTTAATGATTTATTTGAACGTGGTGTTAGGTCTTGGAGTCAAGTATTAGTTTAGGTTTAATTAGGTGCAAAATGACAGCTTTTATCGGATATAAAGAACATCCTGTATCTGTTGAGCATTTATTAGAATTAATCAATAAATCAATCACAGATAATACCTATTATTTTCTACGTTGGACTCATAGAGTCAGTGGAATTAATAAATTGCAGAAAAACTCAATTAGTGATCAATTTCAATTTCCTATGTTAGAAGGACAAATGTTTAATGATCAATTTGAACTAAGATGGAAATACAAAAAAGATAATACTTATGAAGTTTTACTTTTAAGTATGAATGGTGCAAATTCAGAATTTAAACCATTAGAAAAAGAATGGCAAATAGAAGAAAGAAATGCGTATTTTTATCCATCTACAGAAACCCGCTTTCCTAAAGGTTTTAATTATCCCAAACATCTAGAAATAAAACAACGATATTTTCTAGATCAAACAACTGCAACAGTTCATTTTGTAGCACTCACATTATAATCATAAACATGACTTACCAACCACCGAAAAAACCAATTCCTAAAAGTGCATCTCAGTCAGAAAATGCCAAACCTTATAATTTTGTATCATTTCCCAAAGACAGACCTAACTTACAGCGTCCCTATGGACATCATAAATATGATCAAAATCGTTTGCACGGTACACTTTACCTGACTTTAAAAGTGCAAACACCCCTTCATGTTTCCACAGGTGCAGTAGTTTTAGGTAGCGATATTGGGACAAAAATTTCCCTAATTAAAACAATGGTGCAAGGAGTTGATAATAAATTATCAATTCAAGGAAGTTCTTTAAAAGGTTGCATTCGTTCTGTATATGAAGCAATTACTAATAGCACCTTACCCGTAATTACATCTAGATATAAAGATAAAATTCCTCCAGAACGTTTATCTTGTAAAAATAAAGAAAAACTTTGTCCTGCTAGTCGGGTATTTGGTGCATTAGATTGGCAAGGTTTGATAGAATTTAATGATGCTCATTGTGAAATAGTCAGTTTTTCCACAGGATTTATGCCTTCTTTATATCGTCCTCGTCCAGACCAAAGTAAGGCATACTTTATTAATGGTAAAGTAGCTGGAAGAAAGTTTTATTTTAATACTTCTAAAGCGATTGATAAAGGACAAAAAGAAGGAATTTCTGTACAACAAGCAGGAAGAGAATATACATTTACAACAGAAATACAATTTAAAAATTTACTTCCTGAAGAATTAGGAACATTATTAATTGTTTTAGGACAAGATAAAAAATATCCCATTGCTTTAAAAGTAGGAGGTGGTAAACCTATTGGAATGGGAACAATGACAGTAAATGTAGATAAAATCAATCAACCACAAAATCTAAAACAGCGTTATTCAACTTATGAAATTAGTGAAGATGATGAATTAACTGGAGTGAAATTAGTGCAATTTATCCAGAAATATATTCAAATTGCACATTCACGCTTGATTCAAAAACAGCAACTAGAAGAACTTGCGGCTATTTTACGTTATCCCAGTGATAGATTACCACCAGAAGGAATGTATTAATTATGAGTTTAACAGATGGACAATGGGAAATTGCTCATGCGATCGCACAAACTTTAGTCCAAGAAGATACAGATGTCAATGAAGTAGGTAAAATCCTTGCATATCTGCGGACAATCATTGATAAATCTGATGCTACATCCCGATTTTTAACATACCTCAAAACCTTGGTTAAAGATGGTAAACAAATCGGACATAGTGGTAAAACCCTGGGATATTATCGCAACATAGAAATTACCTGTAGTCAGTATTTCAAAAATAACAGTGATGCTCATACCATCCTGCAAATTTTAGGTTGGGTATCTCGCTTAATGCGATATTACAAAGATGCAGGTGTTCCTGTGGGGGAAATTAAAGTACCTGCTGTGCAAATTGCAAAACCAATAGTTGAAGATAAATTCAAAATCGGTGAAATTGTAGAAGCAACAGTAATAAAAATTGACAAACAGCACGTTCAATCTGGTAAAAAGACTAAATTAAGAACCATAATAACTTATCAAATTGAAGGTTCTGATTGTCAACCAGATGAGGAAGTGAATAAACAAGAAGTTAATCTGTCTATAGGTGATGTAGTAAAAGTAAAAATTGAAAAATGTCAAGGCTCGTGTATCAGAAAAGTAAAAAGAGTTATAGAATAAATATTTAGATCATAAAGGATATTTACTAAACGAGAATCCTTTTTTTATTACACTATTTTGGGTAAAGGTTGTAACATAGAATCTATACCCAAAATTTCGCTTTTTGGTGTATGTATTCTACTAATCCAGTAAAAATGTATGTACAAGTTTAACCAATTTATATTACTAGGCTCAACGCCTCCAACATTCGCTAAAGCAACTGAACCAACTTTTCAAACAACACACAGCATAGCGACTGAATCAACTTTTCAACCAGCAGACAGCACGACGTTTTTAGAGAATAGGATACAGAAAAACATGACATACCCAGTAGAGTATATAAATGAGTTTGGGGAATGGTATGAAGAACTGGATGAAGGTACTCAAGACTCCATAGATGCAGTAGTAGAGTTACTTGAAGAAAGAGGACTAAATCTTGGCGCTCCATACAGTTCTGCTATTAACGGTTCTCGTCATCAACATATGCGAGAACTTCGTATACAGCATAAAGGACAACCATACCGAATTTTGTATGCTTTTGATCCTCGTAGAACTGCAATACTACTTCTAGGTGGTAACAAAACAGGTAACGACCGTTGGTATGTAGAGAATATACGAAAAGCTGACAAGCTCTATGACGAATACATACAAGAGCTTGAAGATGAAGGATTAATATGAAGACAAAACCTTTCAGCGAATTACGCAAACAAATGACACCTGAACGCCGAGCAAAAAATAAAACTCGCGCCAAACTGATGTCACTCCATCTTACTCTCTTAGAACTACAAGAGTCTCTAGGACTGAAACCAGAGGAAATAGAAGCAGACTTCAACAATTTTGAAGCTACTACTGCTGAATTAGAGAACCAAGAGGATATTCAAATTTCCACTCTTTCTCGTTATATCAAAGCTCTTGGTGGTAATCTCAAAATAGTAGCTCATTTTCCCAATGAAGAAATTACTCTTGCTCAATTTGAGTAATAGTTAATTCACAGTTAATTCACAAAAATTACCCTCATCAATAGCTTGACTTTTTTTTCATGTCAAGCTATTGTTTATTGATACTAGAGAGTTTAAGTTTTCCCCCGCAAGGGGATTGAAACACGCCTCTAGTATGGTGATTGAACAGTTGTTTCAGTTATCACCACTTCCCCGCAAGGGGATTAAATCTCAACCACAAAAACAGTATAATAATTAACTAAAAAAATCTCTTTAAATTGTTAACATTAATCAGAGTTGAGCCAATACTGCTTGATGAAGTTTTCAGAGGATATCACCATCAGAATCAGAATTAATTGATATCCCTTATTACCCCCATATCAATCTTTATCTCACTCGAAAAAAGGTGAAAGTATCATGACAACCTGCAACGGAGTTAACGCTGCAAACAACTCCGAAAAAAAACAAGAAAAAACCATTGAACAAGCAATACTAGACGCTATTGCCGAAGCCAGAGAAGTTTGTGATCAAAATGGTATTAATTCCCCTAACTGTGCAGTAGCTTGGGATATCGTCGAAGAATTGCAAGCCGAAAAAGCCCATCAACAACAAGCAAAACATCGTCAAACATCCCTAGAAAGCTACTGTGAAATGTATCCAGATGCCCTAGAGTGTTTAATTTACGATTTGTAAAAATTGGTGATTGATGATTGGTGACTGGTGACTGGGTACGATAAATATTTCTCGTTATTTCTCGTTCCCATACTCTGTATGGGAATGAATTATTAAAGGCTCTGCCTTGAGTAAAATTAGAGTCAGAGACTCTATCATAGCATTCCTAGAACGTCTTGTAGGGGCGAAGCATTCGGACAGAATATCAATGGTTTCAGCGATAGGTTATCACCCGAATGCTTCGCCCTTACGATTAATGAATCGGTGTTCTAGTCAGAGACTAGGAATGAGTAATTGGTAATTAGGTTATCCATCTTCCCAGTCCCCAGTCCCCAGTCCCCAGTCCCCAGTCCCCAGTCCCCAGTCACCTAAAAAAAGCGATCGCACCCCCAAAACTCAGAAATGCGATCGCTTTTTCGTTGCATTTATTTGTGTAAATTTCTTAACCAAGCAAATGCAACTGAGTAAGAATTGTACTCACAAGATGATGAGTAATTGGTAAACTATCAACCACCATCCCCAAACACAGCAACATCATGTAAGAGATGGAATATAGAAACAACTCCCTAGCAACAGTTTTATCCTCTGGGTTTTGTAACAACCGCCAAGACTTATGGACAAATACCCCACCCAAAGTCAAAGCAATTACCACATACACAATACCACTAGCGTGTAAAGGATAAAATAGCAGCACAGTAGAAGTTACAGTAATTACCGTGTAAAACCAAATTTGCCTCACTGTGGCTTTATCACCTGCAACCACAGGTAACATCGGAATCCCTACTTTTGCGTAATCATCCCGAATCATCAACGCCAAAGCCCAGAAATGAGGCGGAGTCCATAAAAAGACAATGGCAAAAATTAACCAAGCTGCCCAACTTAAAGTATCTGTCACCGCAGCCCAACCAACCAAAGCTGGAATCGCACCCGCAGCACCACCAATCACAATATTTTGAGTGCTGTGGCGTTTTAGCCAATGGGTATAGACCAAGACATAAAAAACGATACCAGAAAATGCTAAAAGTGCAGCCAAGAGATTGGCGAAAACAGCCAAGAGAGTAAAAGAACCCACAGCCAGAGCGATCGCAAAAATCAACGCATCACGAGGCTGCACCCTACCAGAAGGCATAGGACGATGGCGCGTCCTTTCCATGTCATAATCTATATCGCGGTCATAGATACAATTAATTGTTTGGGCGCTGGCAGCAGCCAAAGTACCACCAAGCAGCGTTACTAACAATAGCCAAGGATTAACTTGCCCTTTAGCAGCAATCCACATACTACCAGCCGTTGTAATCAAAAGCAACGGAATAATCCGGGGCTTAGTTAGCTGATAATAACTTTGAATCACCTGAAAAAATGAATCATGGTGGCGACGAGAGACATTAGTCTCAATCATGTTAGCTCTCTCTCTTTGCTTAAATTTGTTAATAACTGAGGGGACTGGTGATTGGGGATTGGTGACTGGGGACTGGTGATTGGGGACTGGTGACTGGGGACTGGTGATTGGGGACTGGTGATTGGGGACTGGTGATTGGGGACTGGGACGATTAATCACCCATTAGCCATTACCCAACTACCCATTACCAATTACCAATTACCAATTACCAATTACCAATTACCCATTACCCATTACCAATTACCCATTACCAATTACCCATTACCAATTACCCATTAGCATGACTAACCGTGCTGTCACGCAAAGCTAAAACCGTAAATACCACCAAAGTACCCAACAAAGTAGCACCGACAGCTTGGTGAGTTACGGTGAGAGGTTCGACTTGTAGATGTAACCGGAAGGTGGCAACACCTAACAGCAGTTGTAAAATCAATAACCCACCTGCCATATTTGCCAATTTTCGTAAAGCAGGATGTAAAGCAGGTGTACGCCAGGAAATTAAGACAACAGCTAAAATTGCTAACGTTGGTGGTACTAAACCAAAAATGTGGCTATACATCACACCACAAAGTTGATCCCCAGCAAAACACTGATGCAAAGCCCAGCGAGAGCCTACCAAAGCGCCGAGTAAACTTTGCAGATAAACCAAAACCGCAGCAACCAAACCCAACCAAGGCAGTTTTCCTACAGTTCCCGTACCTTGATAAGGGCTAAGTGCCGTACCAATGACTAAAAGGGTAGTGAAAAATAATAACGCCGTTCCCAAATGGGCAGTCACAATATCAAACCGCAACAATTCGGTAACGGTAAGTCCTCCTAAAATCCCTTGGAAGACAATTAAAAACAAAGCAAAAGTTGCAGCCCAAGGCAACCAGTGAGGTAAAACCCGACGATGCCACCAGGATAAACCAGCTAAGGCGATCGCGCTAAAGCCAATCAAAGCTGCATCTAATCTGTGAAACCACTCCAAGAAAACCTGGAGATTCATTTGTTTAGCCGGCACTAATTCCCCATAACACAAAGGCCAGTCTGGACAAGCAAGACCAGCATTCATCACGCGGGTGGCACTGCCTATAGCCATCAAAATTAAAGTAGCTATGCAAATTTTCCACACCAAGCGACGAATCACTTCCTTGGGGCTGTTTTGTGGTGCGGCCGCTTCATTTTGTTGTTCTAGGACAAATTCGTTCATCAACGATACCTGATACTTTATCACCGCTTGAGGTAGAGCTTCTTAAAATTGTCTATTGACCTAAATTGCGAGAGTTGAACCGTTGGGAAATGGAGATGTGGGGAGATCGGGAGGCAGGGGAAGAAGAAGCAGGGGGACAGGGTGCAGGGTGCAGGGGGAGAATATTAACTTTTGCTTTTTGCTTTTTACTTTCTGTCCCCAGTCACTAGTCCCCAGTCCCCAGTCCCCAGTCACCAGTCCCCAGTCCCCAGTCCCCAGTCCCCAGTCCCCAGTCACCAGTCACCTATCTCCACCCTAACTTATGAACTAGGGTTGAAAAATTGACGTTACCTTATACTTTGAATCACCAACACAACTTTTCGCTGTAAGATTTAGGCATTTTTTAAGATAGCAATAATTAATTGTTGACATTTATTGAAATTTCACTGGCAATTTTCTAAAATTTTCCTTAAATTTGGCTTTAAATTATCATTTATTCTTGACAAAATGACTATGGATACCTTTACTCAAGATTAGCGACATAGTTAAAAAATTTAATAAAAATTTCAGACATTGAGAGTCAAGATACCCAACCCTGCACTACCTTAGTAAGTGAGTTACTGTGAAATCAACGTAGTTAATTCCATTAAGTTAAGCCGTGAAAATTCCAAGTTCGATCTGGACACTAATCATAGGCATCGTGCTAACCCTGGTCAGTCTTTGGTACGGTCAAAATCACGGGCTGTTACCCGCAGCCGCAGCAGATGAAGCCGTATTGATAGATGGTCTATTTAGTGCTATGTTGACCGTCTCCATAGGAATATTTCTCATAGTTGAAGGCGTTTTACTCTACTCTGTCTTAAAATACCGTCGCCGTCCAGGTGACACCGAAGATGGTCCACCAATTGAAGGTAATGTACCTTTAGAAATACTCTGGACAGCGATCCCAGCAATTATCGTTATTGGCATTTCCGTTTACAGCTTTGATGTGTACAACCAAATTGGTGGATTAAATCCCCATTCAGTCCATGAAGCACCAATCATGGAAGAATCAATGTCCATGGCGGGAACTGCTATTGCTGCCACTTTAAGCGATACACCTGGCAGCACAAAACCAAATCTGAATCAAGAAAAATTTGACGCTGCTATGGAAGATCCAGGCACCCCAGCAGTTCGTAATACAGAAATTTCCCAAATGCAAAATGCTCCTGGTGTGGGTAGTGTCGCTCCCACCTTGGGCGCAAGTCGGGAAAAAGAAGGACAAGCGCCGCAGTTAGTTGTTAACGTCTCTGCCCTACAATATGCTTGGTTGTTCACCTACCCAGATACAGAGGTGACAGTGGGAGAACTTCATGTTCCCATCGGCCAAGAAGTAGAACTGAACATGAGCGCCAACGATGTCATTCATGCTTTTTGGGTGCCAGAATTTCGCCTCAAACAAGATGTGATCCCCGGTAGACAAACAGAAGTTCGTTTTACACCCAGAAAAGAAGGTACTTATACTGTAGTGTGTGCGGAACTCTGTGGACCATACCACGGCGCAATGCAAACTCAAGTAATAGTAGAGTCCCAAGAGGCTTTTGATAGTTGGATGCAAGAACAGCTAGTAGCCAGTAAAGACAACTTAAATCAAGCTGTGGCCATGAACCCAGCAGATATGACAGTAGATGAATTTCTCGCCCCCTACATCCAAGAAATGGGCATTCATCCAGAAATGCTGCATTTACACAGATGACTGGGGACTGGTGACTGGTGACTGGGAATATTTATCTTTTTTCTGACTTCTGACTCCTGGATCTCCTGACTCCTTGATCTCCTTTTAAAAAACTATGACCCAAGCAAAATTACAAGAAACTACCAATATTTCTCACCTCCAGGAAGAACCAGGGGTAAGAAAGTGGTGGGAATTTTTCACCTTTAATACCGACCATAAAGTAATCGGTATTCAATATCTGGTTACATCCTTTATTTTTTACTGTATTGGCGGAGTAATGGCTGATTTGGTGCGGACAGAATTACGCACCCCAGAGGTGGATTTTGTCACCCCGGAAGTTTATAACAGCTTGTTTACACTCCACGCCACGATCATGATCTTTTTGTGGATCGTGCCAGCAGGGGCGGGTTTTGCTAACTATCTCATCCCGCTGATGATCGGGGCTAGGGATATGGCGTTTCCTCGTTTAAATGCGGTGGCTTTTTGGATGATCCCCCCAGCCGGTCTATTACTGATCGCTAGTTTGGTTGTGGGTGATGCCCCAGATGCTGGTTGGACTTCTTACCCTCCCCTCAGTTTGGTAACAGGCCAAGTGGGTGAAGCGATCTGGATCATTAGCGTCCTGTTGTTGGGTACATCGTCAATTTTGGGGGCGATTAATTTTATTGTCACCCTCTTAAAAATGCGTGTTCCCAGTATGGGAGTCCATCAAATGCCTTTGTTTTGTTGGGCGATGTTAGCAACTTCGGCTTTAGTATTGCTATCTACACCAGTTCTCGCCGGGGCGTTAATTCTCCTATCTTTTGACTTATTAGCAGGGACTACATTTTTTAATCCCACCGGTGGCGGTGATCCGGTAGTTTACCAGCATATGTTCTGGTTTTACTCTCACCCAGCGGTGTATATCATGATTTTGCCTTTCTTTGGGGCAATTTCGGAAATTATCCCAGTTCATGCGCGGAAACCGATATTTGGTTATAAGGCGATCGCCTATTCTTCTTTGGCTATCAGCTTTTTAGGTTTAATCGTCTGGGCGCACCATATGTTTACCAGTGGTATTCCCGGCTGGTTGCGGATGTTCTTTATGATCACCACCATGATCATCGCTGTACCCACGGGGATCAAAATCTTTAGTTGGTTAGCAACTATGTGGGGAGGCAAAATTGAACTCAATACCCCCATGTTGTTTGCTATGGGTTTTGTGGGTACATTCGTTATGGGTGGTGTCAGTGGTGTAATGTTGGCATCCGTTCCCTTTGATATTCACGTTCACGACACCTATTTTGTTGTTGCCCACCTCCACTATGTCCTGTTTGGTGGTAGTGTGTTAGGTATTTTCTCCGCTATCTATCACTGGTTTCCGAAAATGACAGGGCGGATGATGAACGAATTTTGGGGTAAGGTTCATTTTGCCTTAACCATTGTGGGTTTAAATATGTCTTTCTTACCCATGCACAAACTAGGAATGATGGGTATGAATCGCCGTGTTGCCCAATATGACCCTAAATTTACCACTTTGAATGAAATCTGCACCTATGGAGCTTATATTCTCGCCATTTCCACATTACCCTTCATCATCAATGCGGTATGGAGTTGGTTCTATGGTGAAAAAGCACCTAATAACCCTTGGCGCGGACTTACCCTAGAGTGGATGACAACTTCACCACCAGCTATTGAGAATTTTGAGAAACTGCCTGTTTTAACTACTGGTCCTTACGACTACGGCGTGAAACACAAAAATGTTGATGTCAGTAAAGTATTAAGTGCTAAACCAGACGAACCCTATCCCACCATTGAGTCTGGCGTGTAAATGAGGTGATTGGTGATTGGTGACTGGGGACTGGTGACTGGTGACTGGTGACTGGTGACTGGTGACTGGTGACTGGTGACTGGTGACTGGTGACTGGTGACTGGTGACTGGTGACTGGTGACTGGTGACTGGTGACTGGTGACTGGTGACTGGTGACTGGTGACTGGGGACTGGTGACTGGTGACTGGTGACTGGTGACTGGTG
>NZ_JACJPU010000012.1:0-112692 GCF_014696235.1 Sphaerospermopsis sp. FACHB-1194
GGACGTTATTACCAGCATTACCAGTACCGTTAATCGCTGCTGTTCCTGTTAGTGTCAGGTTTTCAATGTTGGTGAGAGTGGCAATAGTAAAGGTAACACTAGATTGAATGGTATCTGTACCACCTCCTGGATTTTCGGTGATGGTGTCAGTGGTGGTATCAACAACGTAAACGTCATCACCTAAACCACCAATTAAGGTATCCATCCCATCACCACCCTGGAGTGTGTCATTTCCATCACCACCATTTAGGGTGTTATTAGCATCGTTACCATTTAGGATGTTATGACCAGCATTACCAGTACCGTTAATCGCTGCTGTTCCTGTTAGTGTCAGGTTTTCAATGTTGGTGAGAGTGGCAATAGTAAAGGTAACACTAGATTGAATGGTATCTGTACCACCTCCAGAAAGTTCGGTGATGGTGTCAGTGGTGGTATCTACAATGTAAGTATCGTTGCCTAAACCGCCAATTAAGGTATCAGTCCCAGAACCACCATTAAGAGTGTCGTTACCTGCTCCACCAGTAAGACTATTATTAGCACTGTTACCGGTGAGGACGTTATTACCAGCATTACCAGTACCGTTAATCGCTGCTGTTCCTGTCAGGGTGAGGTTTTCTACTCCCGCTGGTAGGGTGGTAGTAACATCAGCCGTGAGGGTATCGGTGATGGTTGTAGTTACAGTTGTGGTTGTACCCAAGTTGGCATTGGTGGGAGAAAACAGGAAGAGAGTAAAGGTTTCATCTGCTTCGTTAAGGTCATCATCGAGAATGGGAATATTGATGACTTGACTGGTAACATTAGGAGCAAAAGTTAAAGTTCCGCTAGTGGTAGTATAATCTGACCCTGCTATAGCCGTATCACCAAAAATGGTATATTGAACAGTAACCGTTTCGGTGCTGGCGCTGGAAAGAGTTACAGTGTAAGTGACATTTTGGGGACTGGTGTTGCCTTCGACTACCGTTTGGTTAGCACTGAGATCAATAATTACCATGACTATAATCCTGTGATTGAGTTGACAGTAAAATTGCTATCTCCACGGATTATAACCCACATCTCGCACTTCACTTGGTAATACATGAAGATTACGAAAATTGGGGTTAATGGTGGTTGAATAGCGATCGCTGAAGGGCTGTAATTCATACGTTTAAATATTGAATAATATCTAGGACTTACGCACTGTACAAATTCACCATGATGTGCATGAACGAAAATCCGTCGTTTCAGGCTTTTGTCGATTAACTTCCGATCAATAGCGAACTGCTTGCAGAAGCGCTTCGCTATCGCTCAAAAATCATCAAAAAATCATGTTAAAGTACCCGAAACCCATAACCCATATTTGGTTGATCCTGTCAATGCGTAAGTCCTAATATCTACATTTTTTGTAAAATTTATCGAAGTATTAACGTAGTACATTTTGAAGTGCGGAAAGTTGATTATACTAAAAACGGGTTACAGCCTTACTACTTAAATCGCTAAGAGTATTGCTATACAAAGATTTTTGCCCAGGCAAAAGTCTAGCAATCATCCGTTTTTAGTATATAATTAACTGCGTATAGACCTTTGTATCAAAAAATATTGACTTGGTTACAACTTATTCTGACTTACTAACCTTTAGCATCTATCTACAGATAGATTGTGATCAAGAATAAATAATGAAAGAATATTATCTATAAAAGTCCGAAGTTTAACAAAATTCCCACTCAAAACTCGATTATTTCCATCAAAGGGTAAATTTTGAGATGAAGGTTATTTATGGCAAGGTCACTCAGAGGGTGTTTGAAAAGTTTTAGATGGTGACTTTATACACTTGCAGATCCCCCCTAAGCCCCCTAAATCCCCCTTGAAAAGGGGGACTTTGATTCTAGTTCCCCCCTTATTAAGGCTCACAGGGGTAGGTTTTTAATATTAACTGTGAAGGCAGAACCAGGAAGACAAGGAAGGCTTGTCCTGAGCGTAGTCGAAGGGATGGATAAGAAAGATTTGATACGCACAACAGTATTTTGACGGACTTTTTTGGTTACCAAGAGCATCTGATTTTGTACGGTTTTCCTCCCTTGTCCACCTTGTCTTGCCCTCACGACAATGTAAAATACCTACCCTTGTGAGGGACTGGGGACTGGGGACTGGGGACTGGGGATTGGGGACTGGGGACTGGGGACTGGGGACTGGGGATTGGGGATTGGGTAATCAATTTTATTTTTACCAATCATCAATCATCAATTATCAATTATCAATTATCAATTATCAATTATCAATTATCAATTACCAATCATCAATCATCAATTATCAATTATCAATTATCAATTATCAATTATCAATTATCAATTATCAATTACCAATCATCAATCATCAATTATCAATTATCAATTATCAATTATCAATTATCAATTACCAATCATCAATCATCAATTATCAATTATCAATTATCAATTATCAATTATCAATTACCTTAATCTTTTTCTGGGAAAGTTACAGTTGGTAATCCTTGATTATTAATCACTATTTTACCACCTAAATTTTCAATTTCTTGAATTGCACGGTTGCGGGTTTTTTCATCTACGTTATTTTGTAAAACCATGCTCCAACTGGCAATTCTAGCATACTTACTATCAGGGTTTCTTTCTAAAAATTTAGCAGTAGATTGGGACAGAGAAACTACATTTTTACTGTCTTGATCATCGTATTCACTAGCCCATTCTGCCGCTTTGAGAAAAGACTTACTTGCGGCTTGGGAGTCACCTAAAAATAATAACTCATCTGTGCCTTTATAACGCCAGATATAGTAAGATTTTTCTGGGATTTTAGGAGATAGGGATTTTAAACTTTTATCCATTAATGTAATAGCTCTTTCTGGCATACCTGCATATAAAGAACTACTAACAGAAAGACCAAGATAAGCTTCTCTAAATTTCGGATCATGTTTAAGGATGATTGCAAAAAATTCTGGACTTAAACTATAACCTATTTTATCTCTAACGGGATCATCACCAAAGTATTGCAAAAAGTCAATATATACCCAATTAGAAATGAGGTTATCATAACCAAAAGTGGGTATTTGTTGCAGTAAACTCAAACGTAAAGCTTCTTTTTGTTGTTCTTTTTCCAAAGCTTCCACAGACATAGATTGTTCGCTGTTGATAAGTTCTTGCAATCTCGGAAATTGACTTAAACTAATTCCTAAGATGCAGAAACAAGCTACTAAGGGCGTAATAATAAATTCACGAGATAACAACATAATTTTTCTTAGCTTTATCAGCAAATTTACCTGACTGTATATTTTACCTGGCTTTGGAACAAGTTCGTAACAGATTTACAATAGGAAATGTTTAATATAAACTTACATTTACGTTAAAATACTTATATTAAAGTTAAGTTTATTAAACAAACACTAGAAAAAAAAACCAATATAACCAACAATAAGATTTTGATACAACTTTAACCCTGTACATATACATATACATAGCTATTATGGCTGAAACAAAGTTAGCAGAAGACTTGCAAATTCATGCAGAAGGTTCTGAAAAACCAAATAAATTCCAAAAACAGCTAAATAATCTGGATTTCAAAAAAAATGGTGTGAGTTTCAATGATATAGTTGACATCATGAAAACCGCCATAGCCGATGTAGTCGAATTAGAAATTGAAACTTCTGTTTTTGATGCTTCTTCATCATTTACGGATGAGTCACAAACTGCTAAACCAGAAAATAAATTGTTGACGCGCATCAATTTGATTGATGGTGATATCAAAAATGAAGTAGGTAGTAAATTTATTGGTGATGGTCCCTATGCAGAACTGAGGGAATTTCATTTAAGCCAAGTGAAAGAAAGTCGGGAAATAATTCAAAAAAATATAGAAAGTATCCAAAAGTTATATGAAATTTTGATGGCTATGCTTAAACATAGTCAAAACAATCAAAATTCACAACCATCAAAACGTCCTTAATTAGTTGGTTGATAGTGAAAGGGGCAGATTTAAAAAATATTCTCAGTCCGTTTTAAATCTACCTTTTTATATCTAGGAAATTTAAATTTCAGTTTTTATATAACAATGAAAAATCTATGATTGCAAATCTTCTCACTATATCTAAATCTAAATAAAGTCTCAATCAGGAGAAGCATATTGCTTGTATCGCTTCAAGCATCAAATTCATGCTCATGTAGAAAATTTGTTAATAAGGTTGTTATCATGTTTGCTAAAATTCAAAATCAAAAAGCTTTGGAATCTAAATCTCAAGATAATCAAAATATTACCAATCTTGGCACGGTAAACAAAGCCAAAGATTTACTAAATAAATTTGTTGATTCAGTCAATGTCTTGGTGAAAGACATTACAACTTTAGAAGTAAACACGATAGTTGTGAGTAATATTAGCGGTTCTAAGTTTAATCCTTGGCAAGCATATTACAATATTTATGCTATAAGTGATCCAAATTATTTTACAGATAAACAGATTGTTCTAGATTTGCAGGAACGTTATATCAATATATTTTTACAACTTGAAAGAGAATATATTTACATACTTTTAGAGCAAGAGCTAGAATATAAAGAATCTGGAAAACCAGATGGTGCAGTCATAGATATATATAATAAACGTCTGCGATATATAGATGAAAATAGATTAAATGCAGATGGAAAAAAAGAATCAAAGTCAATGTTACCTTCTCCTTTTGGAGATCATGAAAATAATGTAGATAATTATCAGAAAATCTCAAAAATTTTGAGTAATGATAAATTTGTGTTGACTTTGCGTAAAGTTTCGGAACTAAAAGCAGCATTAGATGGTGGTGATATCACAAGTGATCAAGTAGATACGATTTATGCTCAAACGATAATGCAATTAGACGGTGATATTATTACCCGTTATCATCGTGATTTATTTAATTTAAAAGAAACCGATCAAGATATAGTTATGAAAATTCATAATGATGGTGTAGTGTCTGGTGAAAAACAATGGCGTGAAACCATCGAATTTCTGATTAATTTTGTCAAAAATATTGCTGGTTTATCTTCTGGTAAAATTTAGATTTTTCACTAAAATTAATCAGAAAGTGCGTCAATAAAACCAGATGTAAATTCCTCGTTTGACGCACTATAAAACTATTTTGGCTACTTTAATGATAAATCAAGATAAATTTAATCAAGATATCAAGATATATTTGCAGGGTACTTAGGGTGTTATGAAATTTAAACAAAAAATCAATAAAGCATATAGTAATCATAGTTTTTCATTTTCTTTGCAAGTTCCTCCGGGCAGTAGTTTTGTGGAATTTAAAGTTGATGAAGGAGAGTATAGTTTTTATTTGAATAATTCAATTATAGAGCAAATTGAAAAAGCGCAAATCCAGGGTTTATCTCTTTATATTCCTTCAGGGTTGGTATTACCTTTATGGTACTATACTTTTGTGACTGAGAATGTAATTGAGCCAAATAAAAACCAGGTTAATTATAAAAATCCCAAAGTTTATTTTCTTGTTTATTTGTTTTTAGCTCAAATCTGGCAATTACTGACTAATAAAAATCCACAGACAAAGATTATTTCTCTATCAGGGTTCACCTTTAATTCTTATTATCAATCAAGGGCAGATCAAAAAATTAATATTATTTTGCAAACTACTGTGTTATTTGATGGTGATATTATCCACAAGATTCGTTATGATTTCCTAGAAAATGCAGATTGTTTAAGAATTGTCTCTGCTCATTATTGGCTAACGGAACAAATAATAAAGCGTCTTAGAAGTAATTTAAATTCTGTATATTGGTTTATATATGCAATTCTTCCTGCAAGTTTGATTATTTGGAAAGTAGCTGCGATCACAGGATGGCAATTTTTTATATTAATATTAGTCTGGATAATCCTATTTTTGCTATTAGCTATACTGAATCTATTTATTGTCAATGAACTGAAAAAATATATAGGGAGAAAAAAAAATCAAGAGCTTATCAATTGGTTAGTCTGGTTGATCACTAATTTATTTGTTAATGTAAGTAGTTTTTCAGATGTTCCAGTTATATTTTTGGGAAATTTAGTTTTAATAGTGTTGATACCACATTTGCTCAAGTGGTTACTACCAAAACTTGGTAAAATTCTCTTGAAGATAATCCTTAATTAAATTAGATTCAACATTTTTACTGTTTAATTTGACATAACTGCCAACATTGTTGAGCGATCGCCCAATCTTCTTGTGTGTGTATAACTAATACTCGCACATTAGAATCAAGTGTAGCAATATCTACATCAATTGGTTGTTGTTTATTTTTCTCCGAGTCTATTTTCAATCCTAAAAATTCCCACGCTTCACAAGCTGCTTGTCTGATTAATGGCGATTTTTCACCTGCTCCAGCGGTAAATACTAACGCATCTAAACCACCCAAACTAGCCAACATCGAACCGATACCAGTCCGTAACCGATGTACGTAAATATCCCAAGCTAGTTTAGCACGATAGTTACCTTGTTCAATTGCTGCCAGAACTTGAGGTAAATCACTGGAAACACCCGAAATTCCCCGTAGACCAGAAGCTTTATTTAAAACATAATCTAAGCTTTCTGCTGAGTAATCAGACTGACGCAATAGATAGATTAAAATTCCTGGATCAATTGAACCGCAACGACTTCCCATCATCAAACCATCTAAAGGTGTAAATCCCATAGTGGTATCAATACTGCGACCTTCTTTAATTGCAGCTAAAGAGCAACCGTTACCTAAATGGCAAGTGATTAAACGCAGGTCTGTCAAATCTCGACCAAGAATTTGCGCTGCACGGTTCGCACAGTATTGGTGACTGATACCATGAAAGCCGTAGCGACGGATACCTTTCTCTACCCAATCATAAGGACCGGGATAGACGGCAGCAGCATCCGGTAAGGTGCTATGAAAACCTGTATCAAATACTGCCACTTGTTTAACATCTCCCAAGCTTTGCTCAATGGCTTCTATACCTTCCAAAGCCGCTGGGTTATGGGCTGGGGCAAGGGTTGAAAGATTAGCGATCGCCTGTTTAACATCCTCATTAATTATAACACTATTGCGGTAATTTAAGCCACCATGTACCACACGATGTCCCACCACATCAATTTCTGATAAATTACTCAGTACCTTGGTAGCACTACGAGTAAGAGTATACAGCATATATGCTACATGGGCTTTGCGGGAGTCACCATAAATAGATTCTTGCAGTGTTTCACCAGTGGCGGTTTTTACCTCAATTTCAGCCACACCACGGTCTTGAGTCCAGTTAACTTTCCCTTCCCAAAGAGGTTTTGGTGCTTCTTGGGGAAGAGTTGCATCTGTAATGTCATACAAACAACTTTTTTGGCTACTAGATCCGGCATTTAAGACTAGAATCTTCATAGGATAATGGGAAACATAACCTGGTCTGATGCTGTCATGATTTTACAATTGCTTTTGAAAATCTGCTACCGAGTAGATGAAATTAGTGTTTGAAAATAAGCACATTTGAAAAATTTAGGAGTCAGTAGGGGCGAAGCATTCGGACAGAAATATTAGGGAAAAATCGAGAATTGAACATCCAAATGCTTCGCCCGTACAGGAGTCAGAATGTTTGAGTAGGGGTAGATGATGAAATAGTGATTTTTGGGTAGCATCTTAAATGTGTAAATTTGATATGATTGAACCGCAAAGGGCGCAAAGAACACAAAGGTAAGAGAGTTTAAGAGATTTTTTAGTGTTGCTGTGGTTATTTTTCCTATCTAGGAATAAGATCCCCAAGATTCGGGGATCTGAAGTTTTACAATTCTAGTTTTTCTCCGCGAATAGAATAATCTAATAATTCCATCGGGTGCATCAAAGAAATATTTTTACCCTGCAAATATTTACTAATTTGTAAACTACAACCTGGGTTAGGGGAAGCAATTAAATCAGCACCAGTATTGATTAAATTCTGGGCTTTTTGTTCACCTAATTCTTCAGCAACTTCTGGTTGTAGCAGATTATAAATACCTGCACTACCACAACACAAAGCTGCATCTATGGGTTCTTTTAAGGTGACTCCAGGAATTTTTCTTAATAACTGACGGGGTTGAACACTAATTTTTTGACCATGTAATAAATGACAAGCATCTTGATAAACTAAAGTTAAAGGTTTATCTGTTAAAGGTGAAAGTTCCGCAGTTAAACCCACATTTGCTAAAAATTCCTGTGCATCTTTTACTTTTGCTGCAAATGCTTTAGCTCTTTGGGCATATTCTGGATCATCAGCTAAAATATGACCATATTCTTTTAAAGTATGACCACAACCAGCAGCATTAATAATCACAAAATCGACATTTGTATCAGCAAAACTATCAATCATTTGTCTTGCTAAAGCTTTTGCTTGTTCAGTTTGTCCTTGATGTTCAGGAAGTGCAGCACAACAACCTTGAGATTTAGGAATTACAACTTCACAACCATTCGCAGTTAAAACCCTCACTGTTGCTTCATTTACCGGAGAGAAAAACAAACGTTGTACACATCCCAAAATTACACCAACACGATATCTTTTTTCACCCTTTGCAGGAATGATATCGGGTAAATTATCCTGAAAAGACTTAACAGTAATTTCCGGTAAAATAGACTCCATAGCAGCTAACCGGGGAGAGATTTTTTTCATGAACCCAGTAGCGCGTAATAACTGAGAAACCCCCAACTTTTGATAAACAAATAAAGGGAAAAGTAAAATTCTTAAAACATCAGGATTAGGAAACAGAGAAAAAATCAATTGACGGATTAACTTATCAGAAAAACTGCGGTTATAATTTCTTTCCACCTGATGACGAGTTGCGGAAATCAACTTATCATACTGCACACCAGAAGGACAAGTTGACACACAAGCAAGACAACCCAAACAAGAATCAAAATGTTGAACAGTAGCAGTATTTAAAGCAATTTCCCCCTCATTAATAGCATCCATTAAATAGATTCTACCCCTGGGTGAATCCATCTCCTTTCCGATTACCCGATAACTAGGACAGGTAGAAAGACAAAACCCACAATGAACACAACTATCAATCAACTTAGGATCAGGAGGATGACTAGGATCAAAACCCTGTAAATTCTTAACACTAGCAGTCTTATTCACCGAACTTTCCGAAACTTGCATGACTCTTTCTTCCCCTCTTAACTTTGCGTACTTTGCGTACTTTGCGGTTCGTTATTCTTAAACCTTAAATCCCACCAACAAACCGACCAGGACTTAAAATATAATTCCCATCAAACTGTTTCTTAATTCGCTGCATCATATCCAAACCATTACCATCATAACCCCAGATATCCAACTTTTCTTTTATTTCAAAAGGTGCAGATAAAACACTTAAAAAACCAGAATTAGATTGACAGAAATCACGCACGTTCAAAACCTGATTTTGATTTTCTAACCGCACCAAACCCAAACCGCTATTGAGATGAATCAACCCGAAATTAATTTTATTAATCACCTCCACCGCAGCAGTTGGTAATACTCCTATTTTGGCAGTAATTTCTGAATTATTACCATAATTATGTATTGTTTCTGGTAATTGTTGCCATAAATTAGCCTCATTTTCGGCTGAATAAATTGCCCCATTTAAACCTAATTTTTGACCAATTGCCAAAAGTCTGTTAGACTGTTCCTTCACACTTTCGCTAATACTTTGAAACCGGACAATTAAACCTATTCCGCTACCTAAATTTAAATCAGAAACTAATTGACTGGATATTAAATCTGCTTGAGTTGGTGTTAACTCAGAACCTTGAAGAATTGTAGCAGCTTGGGATATCGCTTCAGCTTTACCAGTTAATATTACAGTTCCCGATGTTTCTGGTAAAGGATAAACTCGAAAAGTGGCTTGACTGATAATTCCTAATGTACCGTAAGCACCGGTAAACAATTTCATCAAGTCGTAACCAGCAACATTTTTTACTACCCTTCCCCCTGCTTTGGCAATTTGTCCATCAGCGCGGATAAAAGTTATACCTAAAAGTTGGTCACGCACACCGCCATAACGTTGACGTAGAGAACCTGTATCAGCAGTAGCAATAATACCACCAATGGTAGCAAAAGGAGAAAAAGCAGGGTCAAGAGCTAAATTTTGCCGATATTTGGCTAAAATTTCTTGAAGTTCGCCAAATTTTATTCCTGCTTCTACGGTGACAGTTAGATCACCTACCGCGTGTTCTATGAGTCTGTTAATACGTTCTGTACTGACGACAATATCAATATTTTTACTTAAACCACCCCAATGAAGTTTACTTGCACTACCGCAGGGGAGAACGGACCATTTATTGCTGTTTGCAGCGGACATGACTGCGGCCAGTTGTTCTTGAGTGTGGGGATAAACGATACAACTGGGATGGGTTTTGGGGTTTATCGCTGCTTGAATACGTTGTTGCTGACTGGGTGCGAGATTTTCCCAAGGGAAGACAGCGTTTTCTGTGTTGATAATAGATGCTATGGTAGAGGCGATCGCATTCATTGGTTTGTTTTCCTATCCTCCTTATTAATGTACTGGTTAATTTAACAAAAATCATACACCAGAGGAAAATTGGTAAATTAATCTTTAGGAATTTTTGATTTTGTGCAAATACCCAACTGATCAATTGATAATTGAGAATTGACAATTGATAATTGTTTGATTCGGGAGCATCCCAAATGTGTAAGTTTATTTTTTGCTTGAGGTCAAGACGTGAAATGAACGAACCACGAAGGTACGTTCACCGAAGGTGTTCCCGAAGGGTAGGACACGAAGGGAAGAAGGAAGAAGAGAGTTTTTGGTGTTGCTACGGTTATTTGTTAAAAATTGGGATGACAGGAAAAATTTTTGCTTTGATAAGTTCTAAAAAAATGTATTATCCTTAATATCTAAGTGATGGTGATGGGAATTTTTTTGTGTCAACAGTAATTAAAAATTCGTTTCCGCGTCTTGTTTCTCTGGATGTATTTCGGGGAATTGCGATCGCCTCTATGATTTTAGTTAATAATCCTGGTAGTTGGAGTTACATCTACCCACCATTAGAACACGCAAAATGGCATGGTTGCACACCCACAGATTTAATTTTCCCTTTCTTTTTATTTATTGTTGGTGTAGCAATGCCTTTTTCTTTTGCTAAATATGCACGAGAAAACACACCAGAAAACCGTCCCACTAGTCAAGTTTATTTGCGAATAATTCGCCGAGGTTTGGTGTTATTTGCTTTGGGTTTATTTTTGACTTTGTTTACTTTTTTTCTCGATTTTACTTTAAAAGGAATACCCATTGATTTAAGTAAAATTAGAATTATGGGGGTGTTGCAGCGTATCAGTTTAACTTATGTAATTGCTGCTTTTGTGGTTTTACAACTTTCCCAACGTGGTTTATGGATATTTTCAGGAATATCGCTTTTAGGTTATTGGGTTGCAATGCAATTAATTCCTGTTCCTGGTTTTGGTGCGGGTAATTTATCTGCTGAAGGAAATTTTGCTGGTTATATTGATCGGATGATTTTAGGAAGTCAACATCTTTATCAAAGTGGACCATTTGATCCTGAAGGTTTATTTAGCACTATTCCCGCATTGGTAACAGTTTTAATTGGTTATTTTACTGGTTCATGGTTGCAAAAACAGCAGGTTAAAACTAGGACGAGTGTTAATTTAGTAATTTGGGGTTTGGGGTGTTTAATTATTGGGATATTATGGGGTTTTGTATTTCCGATTAATAAATCTTTGTGGACGAGTTCTTATGTAGTTTATACTGCTGGTTGGGCTTTATTAGTATTAGCTTTGTGTTATGAAGTGGTGGAAGTTCGGGGTTTAAAAAAATGGGGTTTTCCTTGGGAAGTGATGGGTTTAAATGCCATTTTTCTCTTTGTTGGGTCTGGGGTTGTGGGCAGAATTTTAGTTAAAACTTCTGTAGGTAGTGGTAAAGATGCAGTAGCTACAAAAACCTGGATTTATGATAATTTGTTTAGTGCTTGGGCGGGAAATATGAATGGTTCATTATTATTTGCTATCACTAATCTTTTATTATGGTGGTTAGTGCTTTATTTTATGTATCGTCGGCGTTGGTTTCTGAAAATTTAGTTGTTCATGAATTTTGCTATTAAACACTAAGGGACTTCCAGATAAAAAAATATTCAATTAATTTTTGTGGGGTAGGTATACTTCGACACGCTCAGTACAAGTCTTGCCTGCCCTTCAACCCGGATGGGCTAGAAGCCCATCCCACAAGATTGGATAATTTAGGGTTTGCTGAATAAACCTAAAACCTTGATATATCAAAGGTTAGAGGCTGATAAACACAGAAATTAGTGCAAGGGTTTTGAAGGGTATACCGGAAAAAGTGTGCATTTTTTGGGATTTCAAGAGATGGCAAAGAAATTTTCCAATCTCCTCCTGACTCCTGACTCCTGACTCCTGACTCCTATGCCCTCACGGAAAGACTTTCTCAGCAACCCCTAATTTATTGTTTGGAAGTTCCTAAAAACATAAAAAAACCACATTTATAAAATGTGGTAAACAAACATCATCAATTCTGTGATTTAATCTAATTCAGGTTCAACACCAAGCGCACGTAGTTGGGCAATTAATTTTTCTGTTTTCTGTCGTTCTTGTTCAGCTTTCTGGCGTTCCTGTTCAGCTTTCTGGCGTTCCTGTTCAGCTTTCTGTCGTTCCTGTTCAGCTTTCTGGCGTTCCTGTTCAGCTTTCTGGCGTTCCTGTTCAGCTTTCTGGCGTTCCTGTTCAACTTTTTGACGTTCTTCTTCCACAGGAGTTAACACCCAATTACCATCTTGGTCATACCAACGTAACCAAGGCATATTAACATTTTTGTAACTGCCCTGCCAAACTCCCAAACCTAATTCTAAATCAGGAATCCAAAAACGTAAATCTGATAAATTCACTTCAGTATAATGAGCGCCCTTTAACTCAAACATTCTAAATTCAGATTGATAACGATCAAAAATTGCGTAATAAGGAACTCTTAAAATTTGCTCATAAACTTCCCACTTAGTTGGGGGTTTTTCCACATCTCGCAAAGTTTGACCTAAATCTTCTTTTTCTGTTCCCGGTGATAATAATTCAACCACAATATAAGGATTTACAAATTCTTGCCAAACTACATAACTTAATCTTAAATCTCTTTCTTCATACAGAGAAGAAACACCAACAACCGCAAACCAATCTGGGCGTTTATGCCACAATGGATGACGACCATCGTAATATAAATTCATATCACTAGCTGTAAAAATTTGGTTGCTAGGATAGTTAGGGGGGCGAAATGTGTCTGCTAATAATTGTGGTTGTAGTAAATGAAATTGATCTGGCAAACCTTTCTCCTCCGGGTCTTCGCTAGGAAGATCATACATTGTTGGTAATGTTTCTTTAGGGGAAAGTGGTGGATCTGTTTGATACATTATTGGTATTCCTAAAGATACAACTTTGATCTCTATTATGTAGCACGATAATATGGTATTTGAAGATTTCTGGAGATTTTCAGAAGAACAACAATATCGCTTTTATAGGTAAAAACACAACAATTGTGTTGTATCCAAGTCATCACGATAAACACATTCAAAATTACTAAAACCGACTTTTTCAGAAATACTTTTTAGATTAGATTGAGTTTCCGGAAAATCCCTAGATGAAATATGACTATCGACCATTTTATACTCTTGAGGAGTTATTAAAGTCCAATCTTTTTTCACATTCCCTAAATAACGTTTAACATAACTATCTCTATCTTCATTTTCTTGACGAACTACATCAATTAAAATGAAAATTCCCCCTGATTTGAGCAGATTTTTGATATTTTTTATTACATCTTCTTTCTCTTCTAATTGCAAATGGTGGAGCGCAAAAGATGTAAACACAACATCAAATTTATTTGGTTCATTTTGCGCTAACTCATTCGTTAATTGCCAACAATCGCCTATGATAAAATTTCCCTGACAACCAGTAACAGCAATATTTTTTTTCGCATCTTCTATTGCGGGAACAGATACATCTATTCCTGTATATTCAGCAATTTGAGTATTTAATAAAGCTTGAGTGGTGAAACTCCCATCTCCACATCCCAAGTCAAGCAGAGTAAACGGTTTTTGCCAGTGTTTAACTAATAATTCATGGAGTACATTATATATTTCCCGATGTCCCATGTAATTGTTTTTTAACACTTTCTGGTAAATTTGCCATTGCTGGTTAAAAAACTCTGCTGTTAAGAGATTTTCTTCTTGAATCATTTCCAATTTTATCTGCTCTGTCATTGTTTTAAATTCCAGATATTTTTATTTTTAGATTGAAAACATTTTATCAGGTTTGGTGTGATAGTGGAAAGTTACTTATTTCCTGATGCATCAAATCATTTGGTAATCTTGTTTTTGTTCATTTAATGGTGGCCTGACACACAAATAAATCAACGCCCCAAAAAAGGGAACTAAAGCAAATAACCAAAATAATTGATTATCCTTCCAACCCCGTCGCGTCATATCATCCCCTAACAAAGCAGGAAATAATAGACTCAACATACAAAAATCTAAACTCATTACATTAATAAATCTGCTAGTTTGCCATTGTTGGATAAAATCACTCCAATTTCCTTGTAAACCATAAGCAAATAAAACCACCGCACCTAACATTAATAAAATTCCTGTGATGCGAGAATCAAAGATTTTCAGAAACAAATTTTTATTACCTGTAAATTCTTGATTTGGTTCTCTTAAAGCTAGATATGGTAAAAGTGCAAAAGCACCAAGCCCAAAGGAAACTGTAGCAAAAGGCCAAGCTGGTATTTTTTGCCTTCTGCCATCAATAAATAACACTGCACTGTAAATTAATGGCCATATTCCCATAATATTAAATAAGGCAATAATCGCAGGATTAATACCTTCCCAGTTTCCTGTAGAAAGATTGGTGATTAACTCTAAACTTTCTGGGAAATTATCAGGAGGTGCAAATAAAAAGGCGTAGGAAATAAATCCTAGCCATATTAAACCAAAAGAGATTTTTCTCAACATGATTTACCGAGTTTAGACAGTTTACGCAGTTTGACTAAAAGCTTCTGAAAGATATTCTGCTGCTGCTGCTACTACAGCGATCGCATTTTCATAGTCTAACCGAGTTGGTCCCAAAACACCTATACTTCCCACGGGTACAGTACCCCGACGATAACTAGAAGATATCAAAGAACAGGTTCTAATGGGTTCTAAGGGATTTTCCGTACCTATCCGCACCGTCACCTTGGGTTTACCCGTTTCCTCTATTTCCGATTCCTCACATATTAACCGCCATAACTGCTCTTGTTCTTCTTCCAATAAGTGCATAATCGTTTGTACCTGCTGCACTTGGGCAAACTCCGGTTGACGCAACACCTCACCCACACCCCGCACCATGATTTGTGTGGCTGAAGGTGCAACAGCACGACGGAGTAATTCTGTCAATGAACTTTTCAAAAATTCCCCATAACGTTGAAACTCTTGATCTAACTCACTCCAGTCAAGCTGGGCTAATTCCAAGAGTGTAAAACCACGCAGATGACTATTTAAAAAGTTAGAAACTATTTGTAATTCTCGATCAATTGTTTCTGGATCAGGTTTAGTTGCTGACTCTCTTGTAAACAGATCCATTACCTTGGAATGGGTTTCATAACTATCCGTTACCACAATCAGCATAACTTTCCCATCTTCAACTTGTAGAAGCTGTAAATGTCTTAATTGTACTATATTGGGTTGTGGCATAGTTATCAACGTAATACAGCCGCTTAATGTTGCCAAAATTTGCGCCGCACCTTGTAGTAAAGCTTCTAAACTCCAATCATCCCAATGTAGACGCTGTTGTAAAGTAGATTCAACCTCTTTAGCTAAAGCTGCCGACGGTTTCATCAACCTATCAACATATATACGATAACCCGAATCAGAAGGTACACGCCCCGCAGAAGTGTGTGGTTGGTAAAGTAACCCCGACTTTTCCAAAACACCCATAACATTGCGGATAGTAGCGGAACTGACACCAAGATCAAATTCCTCAATTAAAGCTTTAGAGCCAACTGGTTCAGCAGTGGCGATATAATGGCGTACAGTTGCCCAAAGTATATGTTGTTGGCGATTTGTCAGCTGGAATTGCATAGAATATGTTTTACTGAAGGCAAATTTTAAGCAAAGGTTGAAAAATTTTGTTAATGAAACAGTAAAAAAGATTGATTATTAATCAAAACAAGATGCTAAATTATATATTTATACTATATTAGTTAAGTGCAAAGCTTCCCGTGAGAACTTATTTTCTATGTAATTATTAATACAGCATAGCTCATATCATAAAACAGGCTAAATTCTCATCTATTTATCATATTATCTTATATGATTTCTTAATCAAGCTGTATTTTTAGCTACAAAAGTTAGATTTAGCTTCAGTTGCATTGCTAACTATTGGTGATTGGTAATTGGTGATTGGGAAAAATAAAATTGATTACCCAGTCCCCAGTCCCCAGTCCCCAGTCCCTCACAAGGTTAGGTATTTTACATTGTCGTGAGGGCAAGACTTGGAGGACAAGGCAGACAAGGTGACAAGGGAGGAAATACGTACAAATAATGTACAATTAGTAACAAAAACTGAGGCTAAACAGACCTTGTTTTGTATAAAATCTTCCTTGTCTACAATACCTCCTTGTCTTCGGTGGTCCTGCCTCAACAGATAATATTAAAAACCTACCCCTGTGAGGTCCCCAGTCCCCAGTCCCTAATACCTTGGAATTACAGGATCAACTAAAATAGAATAGGCATCAATACCACCTATAATATTTTTAACGTTAGTAAATCCTTGAGAAACTAACCACTGACACATCTGAGCAGAACGCATACCGTGATGGCATAATACCAGGGTTTCCGCATGGGCATCAAAACGGGTGGAAATTTCCCCGTTCCATTGCTCATATTCACTCAAAGGAAGATTGACAAAACCATCAATTTTGGCGATCGCTACTTCTTGTGGTTCACGCACATCTATTAACTGTAAACCAGAATCAGCATTTGCTAAACGTTCCGCTAGTTCTTTAACCTTAATTTCAGTAAAAGATTGACCAGTCATGCAGTTTCTCTAAACAATCCTAATATTTGTCATACTATTCATGGTGACAGAAAAGCGAGAAAATAGGTTGAATGTGAATAATCAACGTTTATCTTTTAGGTTTATAGTAGCTGGTGTAGTTGCTGTATTACTTGCTATTACTGGCTTTTACTGGTTTTTATTCAAAAGTCCAGTAAAATTAAATACTCCCATATCTCAACCAGGGGCGGCTATATTTGTATCTAATGTAGCACCTGCAATGGTGTCTTTATTAGTCAATCCTGAAGGTTTGCAGTCAATAGAAAAAAAAGGGGAAATTTCCCAAATCAAAAATAGTTTATTAGCAAAAACTAACATAAATTTCAAGGATGATATCAAACCTTGGCTAAGTAATGAAATTACCTTAGCTGTTACCAGTGAAGATATTGATCGTGATCCAGAAAATGGGTTACAACCAGGGTATTTGATGGCACTAGCTACAAACAACCCAGAAAAAAGCCGTGAGTTTGTTGAACTGTTATTTTCTCGACGAACTTTAGCAGGAACAAATTTAGAAGTAGAACAATATAAAGGTGTCAAATTACTGTATGATACACCAGAAATAATAACATCCAAAAAAAGCCAAAATACCAAATCCAAAATCCAAAATTCCTTAGCTGGTGCGGTTATTGATGACTTTGTTTTATTTGCTAATGATCTGAAAGTTGTCAAAGAAGCTATTAATAATATTCAAGCACCAAATTTGAATTTAAGTAGTGATTCTGAATATCAAAAAGCTGTAAAAGAATTACCAACAAATGCTGTAGCTGTAGCTTTCTTCAAATTACCCACATTGGCACAATGGCAAGGTTTAGAATTAGCAGAATCAACTTATAAGAGTCAAATTCTTTCTTTAGTTTTAAAATCTCAAGGTATGCTGGCAGAAAGCACATTTTTATCTAGATCAAATTTACCTAGTTCAAAAGTTGCTTCTGTATTTACACCATTATCTAAACCTGTGGATGCCTTAAAGTATATTCCAGAGTCAGCAGGTTTAGCAATTGCTGGCGCAAATTTGAGTAATTTACCCAATAGCAACTTAGATAAACTTTGGCAACAAGCAACAGCAACTATTTATGGTTCTTCTCAAGAAGCTATTGCCAGATGGATGCAACCTTTAATAGATGTACAAAAAAGCTGGGATATAAACTGGAAAGAGGATATTTTTAGTTGGGTAAGTGGAGAATATGCCTTAGCAATTTTACCAAATCAAGAGGCAAATCAAGATAAAAATATAAATCCCAATTGGGTGTTTGTAGTAGAAAAAACACCGCAGTTAGAACAAGGTATAGCGAAATTAGATAACATTGCCACAAACAACGAATTTAATGTTAGTTCTTTGATTTTAAACAATCAAAAAATTGCCGTTTGGACAGAGTTAAAAGCTATTCCTGAAAATTCATCTGTCAACATTGAAGCAAAAGTTAAAGGGGCGCATACAAGCATTGATAATTATGAAATTATTACCTCTGACTTAGCATTGATGGAAAAAATTATTACCCATCAAGAACATACCCTGATGGAAAATTCCAACTTTCAGGATAGTATTGCTAACTTACCTCAACCAAACCAAGGCTATATATATATTGATTGGAAAAAAAGCCAAGAATTTCTAGAAAGTCAACAACCCTTACTTAAATTTGTGGAATTGTTGGGTAAACCACTGTTTGACAATTTGCGATCGCTTACAGTCAGTAGTTACGGACAGGAAGCAGAAACACTCAAAGGTGGAGTCTTCTTCCAATTAGAAAAATAGACAAGCTAGATCCCCGACTTCTTTGAGAAGTCGGGGATCTGGGAACAGTTAATATTAAAAACCTACCCCTGTGAGATTTTTCTCCCCCCTTATTTTCTCAAATAATTGCCACATCTCATCTTCAACCGCCTTGTCACCCGTTAAGCCAATCACCAATCACCCTATTCCCAACTTTCCAGCCAAAGCGGGAGTTAATGGTAAAAGGGTGCTAACCATTAAAAATAAAGCCAAAAGACCTAAAGCGGCTCTTGCGTCATCGGGTTCAGTAATTTCATTCAAACTGGGGCGTTCTGCATCTCGTTGTAAAAAGAAAATCACTATTGCCCAATAAAAAGCCAAAGTATTACCCAGAGATACCAAAGCTAAAACGATTAAAGTGGCAATTGTCGCTCTTCCTGCGGTTTTACGTCCATAAATTGCCTGAACAACACGCCCCCCGTCTAATTGTCCGGCTGGCATCAGGTTTAAAGCTGTAATTACCAACCCTAACCAACCAACTATCACCAAAGGATGAACATTCACCAAAGGCGCTTGTAAAGCCGAACCTAGCACAACTCGCGCCAAACTACCGACTAAAATTGAACCTTGAAAAAACTTATTGGGTAATTGAAATAAACTACCAGGGTGGGAAAGTAACAACCCTGTCACCAACATGATCAAAGAGATAATACCGCCAAAAGCAGGACCAGCTAAAGCAATATCAAATAACGCTTTGCGGTTGGGTAAGAGAGACTGAAAACGGGTAATTGCTCCAAAAGAGCCTATTTGCACCGCTGGGAGGAAAAAAGGCCAAGTTAGGCGGACTTGGTGTTTACGTGCTAATAACCAATGTCCAATTTCGTGAGCGATCAAAATTGTAAAAATTCCCAACCCTATGGGTAAAGCTTCCGAAACTCTTGATGGGTTGGCAAATAAATCAAAATTCAGCAGTAAACCCGCAGCTTCCAAACTGGTGGCGATAGTTGCTACTAATAAAATTACAGCAAATGCTTTTTGCGATAACTGCATTGGTTTAGGATCAGTGCGACTCGGTAGCACAATCATCACTGGTTTACCATCTGTATTTTCTACTAAAAAAAGACGATATTTATCACCTAATCGCTCTTGCAATCTTTGGGTGAGACGGTTGTGAACTTGTTCTGCATCTCCCCGCAAGTTACCTTTAAAAATCGCTCCCTCTTGATAGGGTATGGTTTCTGTGGCAAAAAATGTATCAATACCGAAAATACCTTTGATGGTATTTAAATCTTCTTCCGGGATGGTGATGGTTTCCAGTTTTACTTCTGCTACCACTACAGGTTGATCAGAATTTTCCGGTGTGGTTTGTGCTTCTAAAGCTTCGTTGGCAAGTCTTTCAGTTGCCTTAGCTTTGATAATGGCATCTTGGCCAGCTTGGCGTAATTGTCTACCTAAGAAGATGTATATTCCTGTGGAAAGCACTAGCAATAACAATACACCTGCTATATTGATATAAATGCCCGCAGCAAACAAACCAAAAAATACCAGCCAGGGAGCCATTAATACTACAGACTGTAACCAGGCTAAGATACCCAGCTTACCAAAAGGTCTGGCACGATAAAAGCCCCAACCCAAAATGCCGAAAGCGACTAGCACTACAGCCGCTATGATAGGAGTTTCTGATGAAGTTAACATTGCTCAACCTTTGCTAATCTATAACGCAAATAGGAGTCTACCCAAATAATGTAGTGCTGTTATTTGGGAATATTCAACTAAATTGACAAATTTAATATTTTATGATATTGTTAGGTATTTTCCTATCATTGTTTATGGTATTTTCTGGATGAGAAATCCTGGGTATTAAAGTTTCTCCACTTGATTGAATTTCTGGATTGAATTTCTGGCAGTGTATAACCAAGTAAGTTGGTAGTTTTTTGATTGGCGTAAACATTGCGTTTTTCTTCTAGATCAAAAATATCAATATGTTATGTTAGCTGAGGGATGAGGTAAAATTTTAGCGATCGCATTTTTGAAAAAGAAACTCAAATGTAACTAAGCTTATTGCATTATTTTTTTCACCTATTTGCCAAAAAAAACTCTGATTTGAGAAGATTTTATAAAATTGCATATTCAAAATAATTGAACATAACTAACCACCTGTCACCTAGCTTTCACAGATAACTTTTTCAGCAAACCCTAGTTATTCTCTCTGGTTTGACGATTTCATTGGTTATCTTTTTGATAACTGATTGCACACCTTGAATTAAAAGTTAAATCATACTACTTTTTGAAGTGCGGAATGTGGATTTTATCATCTTACAATAATGTCCTTCACTAAACCTGCTAACTTTTGTGCAGCACCACCTTCACCCCTAGCACTGCGTAATTTATCTTTAATTGCTGCTAACTTTTCAGGATTTTCTAACAAATCTAAAACCATTTCTCCCACAGTGTCCGGTTGCAATTTTCCCACTAATTCCGGTACAATTTCACTTTGCGCCCAAATATTAGGCCAAGCTAATAAACCTTTATTTCTCAGAAACCACCAATTAATTAATTTAGCAAAACCAGAACCTAAACCCGGTAAATTTGCTAATAAACCTGGTAAACCATCCCAAGAACGCATTGCATCTAATTGTTGAGTAGGTAATAATACAATCATTGGTATTCCCAAAGCGCCTAATTCTGCAGTATTTGCTCCTACTGTAGTTAGACAAATTGCACATTGAGATAATAAATGATAAGCAGGGTTTTCTTGTTTTAATTCTACTGTTAAACCTGTAGAAGTTTGCAGAGAATTATCTATTAAAGATGCACCGTTAAAACCGAAAGCTTGAGTAAATTCGTTTTTTTCAGGATTTGCAAAACTGGCTAATGTTGGTAAATCTAAAGTTGGTGCAACAGGAATAAAAAACTTTGTTTCTGGTTTTTTAGAGTGAATATATTCAGCAATAGCTAAAGTTAAAGGTACCCCTTGAGTTAACTTAGCTTTTTTTGAACCTGGTAAAATTCCAATCAATTCAATTTTAGATTTTGGATTTTGGTTTTTGGATGTGATATCATCTTGTTTAGCAGCTTCTAACATTAAATCACCGACAACGGTAAATTTATGTGCATATTGAGGTGAGACATTTTTGATCACTTGGGGTTTCATCACTCCAAAACAGTCTATAAAATTATGCCAACGTGCTTCCCATTCTGCATAAACTACGGTTTTATATCCTAATTTTTTACCAATGATGACAGGAAAAATTTGATCTCCTCCCAAAAATACAACTACACCTTTTTTTCTCCAGTCCCAATTTTCGGCTGTTTTTCCTGTTAATAAAAACTGCCAAAAATGCTCAGGTGCTTGCACTCTATTTACCTCTGGATAGGAACTAGCTATACTTACTTCTCTACCACTAGCATGAGGACAAGGTGATAAAATCACAGAAATCCGCACTTGAGAAATATCATATCCTAATTGTTCTCTTAATGCTTTAACGACAGGACGCACCCAAGTTGTAACTTCCCCTGGTCCATTGGAAAGAATGAGAATATCAATCATATTTTTTTGAATAGTTATTTAATTTGTTATGGTTGGTAATTGGTAATTGGTAATTGGTAATTGGTAATTGGTAAAAATAAAATTGATTACCCAGTCACCAGTCACCAGTCACCAGTCACCAGTCACCAGTCACCAGTCACCAGTCACCAGTCACCAGTCACCAGTCACCAGTCACCAGTCACCAGTCACCAGTCACCAGTCACCAGTCACCAGTCACCTCATCATATTTAGCTTTAACAGCTTGTATATCTTGCCACATTAACCATTTTGGTGAGCCTTTTTCCCTGGAAGAATTACGTAACAAATAGGAAGGGTGAAAAATAGGCATACATAAACGCCCTTCCCAGTCTATCCACTGTCCGCGAATTTTCGTAATTCCTTGTTTATTACCTGTAATTCCTTTAACAGCAGTAGCACCTGTTAATAAAATGATTTTTGGATCAACTAAGCGAATTTGTTCTAATAAATAAGGTTTACAAGCGGCCATTTCTTCCGGGGTGGGAACTCGGTTTTCCGGTGGACGGCATTTTACTATATTACAGATGTATACATCATGCTCCGTACTCAAATTTACAGATGCCAAAATTTTATCTAATAATTGCCCAGACTTACCCACAAATGGTAAACCAGTTTCATCTTCATTTTGTCCTGGACCTTCCCCAATAATCATGATTTTAGCTTGGGGGTTTCCCCTTCCCACTACAGCATGAGTGCGATTTTCACCCAACTCACAACGATGGCAATTTTGACAATGTGGTGTTAATTCCGTCAAACTTGTATAAGTTCCTGACGGAATGGGAATTTTTGCATCTGTAGGAATCAAGTCTTTTTGATTAAAGTTTGATTCGTTAAAAAGGCTAAGTTGGGTATCGCTGTTCATGAAAATTGGGGCTTTGGGTGGGCTATTTCTAAGAGGTTGTCTTAAAAGTTTTCGGCGAATATAATAGAGCCTCCGGCACGCCTGACGGCGAACGCTACTACACAAGCAAAGTTCACCTGCGTGGACTAACGAAAAATTAAGGATTTGAAACCTGCGTAGGCAGGTTTTGTCTGTGTAGATGTGATTTCTAATCACCCAAGTTAGACTTTTCAAACATCCTCTTAGAAAATTTGGGGATCTTGTTGTTCATAAATCATTTAGGATTGCTATATTTTCGCTGTTTGCAAATGCCAATCTGTTGATTGTTCGTAAGCATAAGCTACTTGGAAAAGTTGATCTTCTCTTAATACTTTACCAATTAATTGTAATCCAATTGGCAAACCTTTGCTGTCAAAACCACAAGGTACACTAATTCCAGGTAAACCGGCAAGGTTAACAGGAATTGTCATTAAATCATTCAAGTACATACTTAAAGGATCGGTGATTTTTTCCCCGGCTTTAAATGCTGTGGTGGGTGCGGTGGGAGTGACTAAAACATCAACTTGAGCAAAGGCATTTTCAAAGTCTTCTTTGATTAATGTGCGGACTTTTTGCGCTTTTAAATAATAAGCGTCATAATAACCGGCACTGAGGGCATAAGTACCAATCATAATCCGGCGTTTGACTTCTGTACCAAATCCCATTGCACGGGTGCGGGTGTACATTGATAATAAGTTATCTGCATCTTCCACACGTGCGCCGTATTTTACACCATCATAACGGGCGAGGTTGGCTGATGCTTCTGATGGGGCAATAATGTAATAACTGGGAACACCGTAACGGAAACGAGGACAGGAAATTTGTTGAACTTCCGCGCCTAAACTTTCTAGTTGGGCGATCGCTTTATTTACTGCTGCTTCAACTTCTGGATCTAAACCTTCACCAAAGGTTTCTTTAATCACGCCAATCTTTAATTTTTTCCCTTTTAAATCTGGTGTTAAATTGGCAGTGTAATCAGGAATTTCTACTTTTAAACTGGTGGAGTCTTGGGGATCGTAACCTGCGATCGCGTTTAATAAAATCGCTGCATCTTCCACACTTCTACCAAATGGTCCAATTTGATCCAAGGATGACGCATAAGCTACCAACCCATAACGGGAAACTAACCCATAAGTCGGTTTCATTCCCACCACACCGCAAAAAGAAGCTGGTTGACGAATAGAACCCCCAGTGTCAGAACCAAGAGAAACCACACATTCTTCCGCAGCAACCGCAGCAGCAGAACCACCAGAAGAACCACCGGGAACTCTGGCAATATCCCAAGGGTTAGCGGTAGTTTGATAAGCGGAGTTTTCTGTGGAACTACCCATAGCAAACTCATCCAAGTTGGTTTTACCAACCATTACCGCCCCAGCATCAGCGAGTTTTTGGGTGACAGTAGACTCATAAGGTGGGATAAAATTTTCCAGAATTTTAGAAGCGCAGGTGGTGCGAATGCCCTTGGTACACATATTATCTTTAATACCGATGGGAATCCCTGCTAAGATACCGATTTCTTCCCCAGCAGAGATTTTTGCATCCACAGCGCGAGCTTGTTCTAGTGCCTGTTGTGCAGTGACAGCCAAGAAACTGTGCAGTTTTGGTTCTAATGCTTCAATGCGGTTTAATGATTCTTGGGTGATTTCAACGGCTGAACGTTCTTTTTTTACTAGCTGTTTGTGCAACTCGTTAATGGATGCCATAAATAATTTTTCTCTTTATCATTCAAGTCATTGATTTTAGCATTTACAGGTGTGAGGGTGGTGTTTTGTTGGTTGGTAGGGTTTATGGCACGCAGAGGCGCGGAGGCGCGGAGAGGGGTTTGAGAGGGGTGGATGATGTTAAATTATACTGATGTTAGGCAAAAGACAAGATATGCTGTGAGATAAGCTTAATCAATAAATGAAAATTAAAACTAAACAAAAGAGCAAGATGAGTATTAACCTGAACCTACCACCAGAATTAGAAAAGGAACTTCATACAGAAGCTGAAAAACTTCATTTACCTTTATCTGAATATATTTTACATATTTTATCTACCAGAAAAGTTGCAGATAATTTACCGAAGACGGGAGCAGAACTGGTTGCATATTGGGAAAATGAAGGCGTAATTAATTCCCGTCCTGATATTACTGATAGTCAAGTTTATGCTCGTGAGTTGCGTCATCAGGCTGAAACACGGGAGCGAGCATAGGTAAGTTTTATGTACTTATTGGATACAGATATTTTGATTGATATTCAACGTGGTCATGCTCCAGCAATTGCTTGGTTTTCTGGTCTTTTAGAAATTTTTCTTGAAAGTTTAATTCTGGATCAAGTAGTTAAACAGGAAGTTTTTGAAATTAATGAGGTTGAGTATCAGAAGCTAATTACAGTGAGTAAATGCGATTATCTTGAGTTAAAGAAAACAATCTATGGTGAGAAAGCGTTAGCAAAGCTCACCGTTCGCGTCGCGTGCCGAAGGCATAGGTATCGCTCAACCTAACCTTGACCTAAAATAGAATAAAATCAACTATAACAGCACAAAAGTTTATCCTCAAAATACCTATGACACTAACCCTTGATCTATCACCAGAGCTAGAGCAATATCTTTTACAAGAAGCCAATCAGCATGGACTTTCTGTAGAAGCAATGGCATTGCAACTTTTAACAAATTCTATTTTATTAAAACAAAAGCAAGCCGAAGCTGTTAACCTTATCCAATCTTGGATAGATGATGAAGATGAGTCAGAACAGCAAGAAACAGGTGAATATTTAATTCATGCTTTGGATAATGATCGGTTATCTGAACGCAAACTGTTTCCCGTTGAAATGAAGGGGATTACCTGGTGAACCAAGTCATTATTTTGGATACAGGTCCCCTTGGTTTAGTTACTAATCCCAAGCTATCGCCTGAGAGTATAGAATGTGCTAGATGGCTTCAAAATCACATTAATTCAGGAAGTCGAGTGATTATTCCAGAAATTGCAGATTATGAGGTTCGACGTGAGTTATTACGAGCAAATAAAATCAAGGGAATTGCACGTTTAGATGATTTAGCCAAGTTCCTTGAGTATCTGCCAATTACAACAACTGCAATGCAAAAAGCCGCATAACTTTGGGCAAAAGCCCGTCAAAAAGGGCAGCCGACAGCAGGAGACAAAACAATTGATGGTGATATAATTTTGGTGGCGCAGGCAATAACTTTAGGAGTTCCAGATGTTGTGATTGCCACCACTAATATTGGTCATTTATCGCGGTTTATTAAAGCTGAACAGTGGCAAAATATTTCTTAAAATAGTGAGATTGCTCATCTTTACACTTGAGTTAAATAAAGCAACCTATCGGGGGAAAGCGATCGCCTGAATTAATTTACTGTAGTCCCTAAAAATTATGAATATCAATGCTTCTATTATTGATCAACGTTTGAATTCATTGATTGATACCATTCGACGACAAGCTGCTGAAGAATTACGTATTAATGATCCTGGCAAACTTAAATCTTTGGCATTTGTATATTTTTGTGTGCAAACTATTCTCGATTTAGATGATTCTCATACCTTTGATTGTTTAATGGAAGGCGGTGGAGATTTTGGTGTAGATGCCATGCACATTTCTGAAGAACATGATGGAGAGTTTACGGTTAGTTTATTTCAAGCAAAGTACAAAAATGATTTACAAGGAAACGCGAATTTTCCTGAAAATGGAATCAATGCTCTGATCAATGCAATTCGATTTCTGTTTGATCCTGGTGCAAAATTAGAACATATTAATCAACGCTTACTTACCAAGGTAGAAGAAGCCCGTAGCTTAATTAGAGATGGATATATTCCCCAAGTTCGAGCATTAGCTTGTAATAATGGCATAAAATGGAATCAATCTTCTCAAGAAGCTATTGATCGTGCAGGATTTGGTGATCAAGTAACTTGGGAACACGTTAATCATGAACGGTTAATAAAAATTTTACAAGCTTCTCGACCAGTCAAAGACACTTTGCAACTCAGTGGTAAAGCTGTGGTTGAGGATATGAATTTTAGTCGGGTGCTTGTGGGAAGAATTTCTGTAACTGAAGTTGCCGCACTCATCGAAAGGCACGGAGAAAGGTTATTAGAACGTAATATTCGCCGTTACTTAGGGCTGCAAGGCAACCGCGTTAATGAAGGTATTCGGGATACTTTAAATAGCGATGAAAGGAATAATTTCTATTTTTATAATAATGGTATCACTTTAACTTGTGACAAATTTTCCTACAATTCGCTGCAAAATAGTGATCATCAGGTACAAGTTGAAAACCTACAAATTATTAATGGTGGTCAAACCTGCATGACAATTTTTAAAACTCTTCAGCAGCCAGAACTACTACAGCAAAATAACCAAGCATATCTTTTGCTAAGGCTTTATCAATTACCCAGTGATAATGACGATCTAGTGCAAAAAATTACTTATGCTACCAATAGTCAGAACCCTGTGGATCTAAAGGATCTCCGAGCTAATGATCATCTACAGCAAAGACTGGAAATGGATATTAAACAACTGGGATTTAACTATCGCCGCAAACGCTCTGATACCAGTGCCAGATCCACTACAGATATTACTTCGGGGGTAGCAGCTGAGGCAATACTGGCGGTTTGGCGACAAAAGCCCCATCAAGCTAAGTTTTTCACTCGTGAACATTTTGGTAAACTATACGATGCCATTTTTACTGAAAAGCTTAATGGCTCACAAGTTGTAATTGCTGTACAGTTGTATAGAATTGCTGAAAACCGACGCAAACGACCAAACCCAAATGATCCTCCTTGTGTTCGTTATGCTTCATGCTTTATTGCCATGCAAATGGGGCGAAGGCTTCTCCATGAAATGAATCTTCAAATAGAGCAAATTAACCACCGCAATTTTCATGATGCTAATTTGTTGATCGATCAAAAGGGAGAGGATTATTTTAATGATTCAGTACGAGATATTCAACAAGCACTACAAAAACTTTATGGCAGTCAGGATATTTCTTTACAACAACTTTCGGCTACATTCCGACGTGGGGATTTAATTGAGAAACTTCAACAAATAGAAATCTCTTAACTTAGGGTTGTTTGAGAAATACCCTCATTTAAAGTCTTCAAAACCTGCTGCATATTTCCACCTAACAAAGCCGGAACATTCAACCATAAACCCGGAAATTCTACACTTTTAATAATTCCCTCTGCATCCGGTTTCATTTCTATATATTTACTATCTTCCAACACAAACCAATCCATTTCTTGATCAAAAGTTCGCAAAACTATATACTCTTTTACACCATTCCGTTGATAAACTCGTTTCTTATCATGGAGATCATAGGAAACGGTACTGGCGGCAATTTCTACTATTAGTTCTGGCGCACCGGCAATATAACCATCATCATCAATTATGGCATTCCCATCTACTCTAAATAACACTACATCTGGTTGAGGTTCGTTGTCATTATCAAGGCGGACAGTGGGTTCAACACCCAACTCTATCCCACCAACAGCAGTTTTGTAAGTCCATAACCAACCTATCAAGTCGCCATGTGGTTTAGCATGGGGTGTAAAGCGTAAAGGAGAAGCCACGTATACAATACCTTCTATTAATTCAGCTTTTTTGACATCGGGTGTCGCAGTATAACGACGTTCAAACTCTGCACGATCCAGGCGATCGCCATTTTCCAACAATGGTAAATTCGGGGGAGATTTAGCAATAGTCATGGTGTTGAAAAACTCTTCTAACCTACACTATAACAATCTTCAATCATTCATCAGAAAAGTCTGCTTTTAGTTCTAGCTTGATCATGCCATAATAGAACAAATTATCACAGCTAAGTAATATGGTTAAAGTAGTTTCCCGTCAATACGTAGGTGAAGCCAATGTTTATGATATTGGTGTTGAGAAAGATCATAATTTCGCCATTAAAAATGGTTTCATTGCCTCTAATTGTTTCAACAAATCCCACTCTACAGCTTACGGTTATGTCACTTATCAAACAGCATATTTAAAAGCTAATTATCCATTAGAATATATGGCAGCACTGTTAACCGCTAACAGTGGTGATACAGATAAAGTGCAGAAATATCTGAACAACTGCACAACTATGGGAATTGAAATTGATCCGCCGGATATTAATCGCTCAGGTTTGGATTTTACCCCCGCAGATAATAAGATTTTATTTGGATTTTCGGCAGTGCGAAATGTGGGACAAAATGCGATCGCCTGTATTTTAGAAGCAAGAACCGAAGGAGGAGTATTTAAATCTCTGGCTGATTTTTGTGATCGCATTGATTTACGTGCTGTTAACCGCCGTACTTTAGAATCATTGATTCAATGTGGAGCTTTTGACAAAATAGAACCTAACCGCCATCAATTGATTAAAGATTTAGAATTAGTCTATGAATGGGCGCAATCCCGTGCTAAAGATAGAGCCATTGGGCAAGGAAATCTCTTTGATTTGATGGGGGGAGGATTTGGTAATAATGGTAATCCAACAACAACTAACAATGGTTTTGAATCTGCACCTAAAGCTGAAACAGTTTTAGATTATCCCCCACAGGAAAAGTTGCGGATGGAAAAAGAATTATTAGGTTTTTATGTATCCGCCCATCCTCTGAAAAATATTAAACAATCATCTTCTTTGCTCTCACCAATTAATTTGGCACAGTTGGGAGAACAAAAAGATAAAACATTGATTTGTGCAGTTGTTATGCTCAATCACGTGAAAAAAGTGATGACTAAAAAAGGTGAGCAAATGGCAATTTTACAAATAGAAGATTTAACAACAGCATCAGAAGCAGTGGTTTTTCCTAAAATTTATGAACGAGTTAATTCACTATTGGAAATAGATACCAGATTAATCATTTGGGGAAAAGTAGACAAACGAGATGAACAAACTCAATTTATTGTTGAAGATGCCGAACAAGTTGAAAAAGTGCAGATGGTAGTAGTGGAATTAAATCCACAGGAAGCTGCTGATATTGAAGTCAAGCGTCATTTAAGTTCAATTTTAACAGAACAATCAGGTGACAATAATCAAGCAAAAGTTCCTGTAATTGGTATTATTCAGGCAGGAAATTCTCGTCAACTGGTGCGTTTTGGTAAGAAATATTGGGTACAAGATTCTTTCTTAACTATGCAATCTTTAAGAAATGCTCACTTCTCTGCTCATGTTAAACAATTGACGGATACTTAGTAAGTATTCAGCTATCAGTAATCAGTTAGCTGAATACTTACGTTTTGCTGATAGCTACAACTTATGTGATTTGTGATAACATTTCCAGTCAGAGACTGGCAACGAGATAAATGAGATTTGAGAAAAAATCAATGTCAAAATGAGGTAAATTAAAAATGTTAAAAACAATACTGTTGCTTTTCATTGGTTTTTTGCCGTCTCTATGGTCCTTGTGGGTACTTCACAAAAACCAGCAACGGACAAGCGCACGGAGGAGACAAGTAACTCTTAACTATTCCCAGATAGAATCATATATAAGACCAGTTCAAGACGATTGCGCTGAACATATCGACGAAGGCGATCGCTATTATTTAGAAGGTGTAGGCTATTTAATAGGTGATATCAGTTGTAAATTTAATGCTCGATCTGGTTACGTCCGTTGTGCTGTCAACCCTAGTGGACCTTGTCAAAACTGCCGTCACTATGAACCTAGAGAGTTAACCAGTAGCAAGCAAATTTAACTATACAACAATATAATATAAAATTACTGCATTCTCAATATGAAAAAAAGAATCATTTTACAGGGATATTTTTCATGACAATCTACTTTTATCATACTCGTGAACAATATGGTTGTTTTTCTAACTTTTCACCACATGGATTTGCATTAGATAATTTATATTGGTTTACAAGTGAACATTACTTTCAAGCACAAAAGTTTATTGGTACAACACATTTAGAAAAAATTCGTCTTGTTAAAACACCCAAAGAAGCTGCAAAAATGGGTAGGCAAAGAAGTCGTCCCTTACGTTCAGATTGGGAAGACGTAAAAGATGATATTATGCGAAAAGCGGTGTTATGTAAGTTTTCTACCCATGCAGATATTAGGGAGATTTTGTTGTCCACAGGTAATGAGGAAATAGTAGAAAACTCACCGATAGATTATTATTGGGGTTGTGGATCTGATGGTAGTGGTAAAAATATGCTGGGCAAAATCTTAATGGAAGTAAGGGAAATAATATTAATTAGCAAAAGCAGAGGTCAGCAGTCAGGAGTAAAATCCTCTTGTTAAATCGCTTTTTACTTTGCTTTTTACTTCATTTACCAGCAATACGCTGTTGTAAATACTCAGACTAGAAACATTGCTTAATTTCAAGTATAATCTTCTTAATTATTAGCAAATTTCATGTTTTTTTTACCTAGCTAATGTATACAATAGATATTGTAGATGTTTTATTCATAATTTACAACAGTTAAGGTAAATGTCCGTAGATGAGGAGTGAAATCACTATAGCAGTCCTAAATATTATGTGAGAAAATCTATTACCTATTGTCCGTTACCTGCATCGAAAAATAAGTATGGCTAGACCATGCAAAATATTACAAATGAAACACAAATGAAAGAGGATTGCGATATGACTACATTACAAAAAACAAAGAAATATTACAAATGGTCTTGGGATGTATCACTTGGGGGTGAATATGATTCTTGGGGTCGTAGTACGTACTTTATGGAAATTGATAGTGATTTATATGCCCGTAGACAAATAGAAGTTTATGAAAATGGCAATGTATTATTCTATGATAAAAGCCATTCATCCGATGATTATGGAATGCTATGCGATAAAAAATTAGATGATAAGGATATTGGGGAATTTGAAATTTCCGAGGCAGAATTTGAACAAATATGGCAAAGTAAAACCCCTATTAATAAATAGGAGTTAGGAGTTAAGAGAATTACCTGTATTAAAAATCTCAAAAATTCATCAAAATGTAGATGATAACTGACCTAAATTGACTGTTATTGAGGAATTAAGGAAAGTCCATAGACGCAAATCAGTAAAATCGGGAATGTCCATGAATGTCCCCATATTTTGTAAGACTTGGGGATCATGGGTAGAAGCGATACCAATAGTGGGGATATTAGCAGCAACAGCAGCACGAATACCAGAAGGAGAATCTTCTAAAGCAATAGCTTGTTCTGCTGTAATTCCTAACTTATTGAGAGCAACTTTGTAGGGTTCAGGATCGGGTTTACCTGCTAGACAATCATCTGCTAAAACAATAGTATGGAAAACTTCTTTAATTCCCAGAACTTCCAACATAAATTCCGCATTTAACTGGGGAGCATTGGTTACTAATGCGCGTTTTATTTGATGTGTTTTGGTCCATTCTATAAGTTCAGCAAAACCAGCTAGGGGTTGCAGGTGGGAAGCACTGTGACGGAAAAGAGCTTCTTTTTCATCTGCAAATTTTTCACCTGCTGCTGATGATAAATGTGGTAAAATATCCTTGACAATTTCTGGGTTAATTCTGCCACTAATGCGGGATTTGTAGAAAGTTTCATCAATTTCGATGCTGTGATTTAACAGCATTTCTCTCCAAGCTTGGTAATGTATAGGATCAGTATTGACAATAGTTCCATCTAGATCAAAGAGAATTGCTGTCAGCATGATTTTTTTGCTAAAATGTAAACAACTATTAAGTTAATTTACTTAGTTTAGCGTAAATGAGTCCATAAAATCCCCACATTCTTTTTTTATCTTGTCAATAAATTATGAATACTGCTACAACATCTTTTCATGTCGAGGATCTCCTGGTGCAGATTTATAAATCGGAAACAGAAATGGCGCAGGATGTTGCTGAAATTGTACAGAAGTATCTATATAAACTGCTGCAAGAACAGGAGACAATTGCTTTATTATTAGCTACAGGAAATTCTCAACTTAAATTTTTGGATGCTTTAATTACTTTAGGTGGGATAGATTGGTCAAAGATAACTTTATTTCACCTTGATGAATATTTAGGAATTAATGCTGATCATCCTGCAAGTTTCCGGTATTATTTGCGGGAGCGTGTAGAAAAACGGGTATTTCCAAAGCAATTTTACTATATAGAAGGGGATGCTTTAGAACCTGTTGGGGAGTGCGATCGCTATACCAAATTATTAAAAGCTCAACCCATTGATTTGTGTCTTCTTGGTGTGGGAGAAAATGGACATTTAGCTTTTAATGATCCCGCAGTTGCTAATTTTGAAGATGCTGCTAGTGTCAAATTAGTAAAACTAGATCAAGTCAACCGTCAGCAACAAGTGAAAACCGGATATTTTCCCAACTTAGAAAGCGTTCCCCAGTATGCTTTTACTGTAACCATACCTATGATTTGTGCAGCTAAAAAAATTATTTGTTTAGCACCAGAAACACGCAAAGCCAAAATAGTTAAAGAGATATTACATGAGTCAATTAACACAAATTGCCCAGCTTCTATTTTGCGAACACAACCACAAGCCGTATTATGTTTAGATGTAAATTCTGCTAGTTTACTATCTTCTTAAACTGCTGAATTTTGTCTTTTGTTGCAGATATTGTTGATGTAATTTCCAACTAGAGAAGCAACTTTCTAAATATGGACAATCTTCACATTTCATTTCTTTTCCAGGATTTTGACATCCACAGGGAAGATTTACAAAACATTCATCAGGATGTTTAGGAAGCCATGACCTTCTAAATATAAAATATAAAGTTGCTTCTTGTAAGCAAATAAGTAAATCTTGCACCATAATACAATTAATTGTGAATCTAAAATGTGAATTGTCTAATGTGAATTTCAAATGTAAATTGACAATTTAAAAGATAAGTAGGTCAGTGGATAGATACCCGAATTCTCCAATAATTCGGGTATCTGACCATGACATTCCTATACTTTACATAAATTACTTTACATAAATGGTAAAATTATTACCTCATTCTCAAAGTAGAGATTTTATCCACCAAAAGACATAATTTAAACCTGAAAATTTCCTCATTCTTGTAGAGACATTATCGTTGAAATTCTTTACTCATTGAAAGAGTTATGAAACTTGTTTAATCAACTTACCATCTTCCATGTGAATGATTCGATCAGCAATATCTAAAATGCGGTTATCATGTGTCACCATTAAAATCGCACAATGTTGTTCCCGTGCTAATTCTTGCATCAAATTAACAACATCTCGACCTGTTTTACTATCTAAAGCTGCGGTAGGTTCATCAGCTAAAACTAATTTAGGATGACTAACTAAAGCACGAGCAATAGCAACTCTTTGTTTTTGTCCACCAGATAAATCAGATGGATAATAATTAATGCGATCGCCTAATTTTACAGCATGAAGCATGGCTTCTGATTGCATTCTACCTTCCCATTCAGAAATGTTTGGTTGTAACTCTAAAGACATTTGTACATTTTGTCTAGCTGTTAAAAAGTCAAGTAAATTATGAGCTTGAAAAATATAACCTATTTGGCGACGGACTTGCACTAATTTATTATTTTCTGCTCCACATAATTCTTCTCCAATAAATTTTAAACTTCCCTTTTGTACAGAACGCAAACCGCCAATCAAAGTTAATAAAGTAGTCTTTCCTGAACCAGAAGGACCAGTCATAATGACAATTTCACCAGATTTAATTGATAAATTAATGTCAAATAATATCTGATTTTTTAATTTGCTTGTACCAAAGTATTGATTGAGGTTACTAATTTCTAAAATTGCGTTTGATTCCATAAAATCCATAATATTATATGGGTTGATCAAAGTAAATATTCAGAATCCAGACTAGCGAAAAATAACATATTTTCCAGTCTAACTACTCTGAAAGCTTTCTTTCTATTCCTGGTTTCACCAGCATTCTGACTCCTGACTCCTGAAATATTAATTAGAAAATTTCTGCTGGATCTAATTTGCGTAATTTATTGGTAGAGAAAAATCCTGAAGTTAAACACATGACAATAGCAGAAATTAACACTATTAATGCTTTGTTCATATCCATAGTAATGGGTAACTGAGTTGCGTTTTTGGCAATATCATAAAGTCCCAAGGATATAGCAAAACCGGGAATATAACCCAAAGCTGCTAAAATTAAAGCCTGTTGAAAAACCACCCGTAAGAGATATTTATTTTTAAAACCCATTGCTTTAAGAGTAGCAAATTCAACGAAATGGGTAGATATATTACTATAAAGAATTTGATAAACAACAATTACCCCAACCACAAAACCCATGATCACCATCAAGTTAAATACAAATCCAATCGGTGTTCTTAAAGTCCAATAACTTTTTTCAAATTCAATAAATTCTTTACGAGTCATAACGATAACATCTTTGGGTAACTTAGCTGATAAATTTGTCAAAACTTTTTTGGAATCAGCACCAGGTTGGAGGTGAATTAAACCTATGTCTATGTCATCCACATCTCGCCCAGCAAATATTCGCATAAAAGTAGAAGAACCAACAATTAAATTACCATCAACTCCAAAGGAAGGACCGAGACTAAATAAACCACTAACTTTAACTCTGTAACCTACTAAACCTGTATAACTAAATATTTCCATAGTCACAGGTTTATTTTGCTGATAATATTCAGCAATTGGTCCAAATTCTGGACGTGAAGCACGGTCAAAAAATACTTGATCAGGTATTTGCAGTGACTGAAAATCATCTTGCAGTTCTGGTAATTTAAAGATTGATTTTACTGGATCAAATCCTAATACATAGATAGGATACTTACGCCCATTAATGGGATTTTTGAACTTAGCAAACTGTACATATAAAGGATCAACTGCTGACACATCTGCAAAACCTAAAGTTTGATATAAACGACTGCGGGGAAAACTTTGATTAGAAGTTAAAGACCTATATTGGGCGCTAATTAAAAATAAGTCTCCTTGGAGATTTTTATGCAATTGTGTAGCACTAGCATACAAAGCGTCTTGAAAACCGATTTGCATAAACATCAAAACAGCAACAAAAGCAATTCCAGCTAAAGCTACAAAAAAGCGAACTCTTTGTTTAGCTAATTGTAGCCAAGCTAGAGGTATATTCAAAATCATATTTAAAACCTCTAAAATTATACATTAGAATGATTAAATGTCAGCAGTCAGCTTTTTAATTGTTAAAGATTCTGACTCCTTTACGGGCGTTCGCGAAGCGTGCTGGAAGCATCAGCATTCGGGCGAACAATTATCAATTTTTATCACAGGTTATTTTCCGAATGCTTCGCCCCTACGACTCCTGAATTATTAGCTTATATTTTGATCATTACCTCAACCTGTAAGTTAGTTAAAGCTGCGACTTTTTGGTTGTCTTTTGGGTCATTAATACGAATTTTGACATCAACTATTTTGTTGTCTGTATCAGCACCGGGATTATTATTAAAGATATTTTGTTTACCAACTTGCAAACCAATGTCTGTAACTGTGCCTTGAATTTTTCCTGTAAAAGCATCAGCAGTAATTTCCACGGACTGACCTAAACGCACTTTTTTAATATCAGTTTCGTAGACTTCTGCGACTACATACATTTGTTGAGTATTACCTAATTCAGCAATGCCATTACTACCAATTATTTCTCCTGGCCAAGCATTGATTTTTAACACTTGTCCATCTATTGGTGAACGGATAGAACTTAAATCTAGTTCTGCTTGAGCTTGTTTAACAGATGCTTTGGCAATTTCAACATCTGCTTTCGCTGCTTGCACATCGGTAGGACGAACTTCCGCAATACTATCAAGTCTAGCTTGGGATTCATTTAACTGTTTTTGCAACGTTTCTACAGTTCGATTGAAGGCAGCTTTGGCTTCATTTAATTGTTGTTGTACAGTATCCTTGCGTAAGCGTTTAGTATCAGCATCTGAAGCAGAAATAGCACCATCTTGATATAATTTCTGATATCTTTGATTTTCTGTTTCTGCATTATTTAATTCAGCTTCTAAACGAGCAATTGTTGCTTTTTGTGCAGAAGTTTCACCCCTTAACTCAGCTTCTAAACGAGCAATTGTTGCTTTTTGGGCATAAATATCACCTTTTTTTGCTCCAGCTTCTACTCTTTTCAGATTAGCTTCAGCAACTTGTACTTGTCGTTTAGCTTTTTCTAAAGCTGCTAGATTAAGAGCGTAACTATCAAGAATTGCTAATACTTTTCCTTCACGAACTTCATCACCTTTTTTTACCAAAAGTTTAGCTACTCTTACACCCCCCAATTGTGTACCTGGAGCAGACAAACGAATAATTTGTCCTTGAGGTTCTAAACGTCCTAAAGCAGCAACAGCAGTCACTATTGGACTAGGACTGCTGATAGGAATTGGTTCGTTTGATTTAGATTTGGAATTAAAACGTGAAAGACTGTAAAAATATACTACGCCAGTAGCTACAACTGTAGTCATTGCCAAAGTTATTGACAACCAATTTACAGGGTTTGCGAATGACTGCTTTTCTTTGTGTACCATAATTATGCCTTTAATTATGCCCTTAATTATGTTTTTGAATTGGCAATTAGCACGTTGTTTTTCCCCTCATGGGGTTAATAGAAGCTGCTATCTCGATCAATAAAATCAATCAAAGAGATAGAGCAGTACACTTGATAGCATTCCCTGATAATGTTGGTGCAACTTAACCTCAGCATTCAGTTGTCAGCAGTCAGCTTTTTAACGGTTACGCTAATAATTACTTTTTGATAATCAACCAATTGATCAAACATTCTGACTCCTGACTCCTGACTCCTAAATCCTGAATTCTTATGTTTTTTGTGGTTATTAATATTTGATAAATTTGGTAAAGATAGAGCTAGGAAGATGGATATATATCCATCAATTCCTTAGCTGTATCGGCTGTGAGCAGAGCTATTTAGTATTTTCTGCACCTGTAAAGTGCATGGTTATTTGTTGAGCATCACTTCTTTTTTCTTTTTCATAATCGCCAAGTATTCACTGCGAGTTCCATCCACACGATAATGATCACAAATTTGGCACAATTTAAGGATATCCAAGCGGCTGAATACTTTTTGATGTTCAATTCCGTTGTCGTTGCGCCACCGCCAAAAAGTTGTTCTATCAATTCGGCGATCGCTCTCTGGCCATCTACGTCGTGATAGAAATTCTACCAATTCATCTTCATAAAAAGAGTAGCCTTTTGGTAATTTCAGCAGTTCTTCTCTCAACTCATTTAGCGGTATGAGTGGATCTAATTCAGATAGTCTCATGCCAGCAAGCCCTTATAGTTTCTTGTAATTACCATTTTGCAGAAATTTACACACAATCTACACACAATCTGGTTAAATCGCATGAATTTTTACTGCAATACTGGGCGGTTAAGAGTGGATAGATTGATGAATTAATAAAGTGAATTTATATATTCACTCCACCTAAATTCTGGATCTACCCACTACGTTAAACGAACAGCATGGATTTACATTTACATCATTCAATCACACACAATAAACTGATTAATGATCAATTTCAAGTCCTATGCAACAAATTTATTCAAGAAAATTTGCACGTAGCTTGACAGATTGAAAATTCATCAATATAGTTGATTTGCATTTGATACTTAAATACCTAATTTAAACGCTTTTTGAGTCAAAAAAATGATTAGTCTCATACTTTAGATATAGCCAGTAGTTATTAAAATTACAGATGTTTTTCTCTTCTGATAAAATATAGCTTCATCAATTATTAAAGATGTTGGTAATTTAAATATTATTTAAAACTTATTTAAATAAGATAAAAAATCTGCTCTGGGATAGATGCAAAATTCACAAACTTGTAAAAATACTTCCATCAGTGAATAACTGGTTGAATAAATATCCTTGTTGTTACCTGATATTTTTTTGTTCTTTCTATTCCCTATTCCCTACTTTCAAAGATATGCAATTTATATGCAACTTTTGTAATCAAATAAAAATCATCAGCTAAATTTGATAGTAATTGGATAAGCAAAAAGCTCACGAATTAATATATCTCAAGCTCAAGCAAACTTAGATTTCATCCAACTTGATTAAGTTGCATCTAAGTTGCATATAAGTTGTAAAAGATTTGTCACCAGTCTAATATCAAGATAAGTTAGCGGCAATTTGAAGTTACAGGGAAGAGGATTAAGTTTTTTCTATGAAACTATCCTTGCTTGAGCCGCCGAGCAAAGCATTTTACCAAATTTAAATAACAACTTTCTCAAAAAAATTCAATCGCACAAGAAACAAAGATATTGTCATGGCTGCTGCCAAATTTGAAGCTGCGTTAGCACAATTGCAAAATGAAGTTAGTAATTGTGAAAAGGCTTTGCTCAAGCTTATTAAGGTGAAAAAAAATATGCGCGATCACAAAAACGATCACACGAATTTAGACAGTAAAATTAATAGCCAATTGCAACAAAGTAACATAGCAATTATTGGCATGGCTTCGATATTTCCTCAATCTAAAAATTTACAGGAATATTGGGAAAAAATAATTCAAAAAGTAGATTGTATTACTGATGTTCCTCCTTCTCGGTGGAATATAGACGATTACTATGATCCTGATCCCAAAACACCAGACAAAACTTACTGTAAACGGGGTGGATTTATCCCAGATATTGATTTTAATCCGATGGAATTTGGTTTACCACCAAATATTTTAGAGGTGACAGATATTTCTCAATTATTAGGTTTGGTAGTTGCGAAAGCAGCAATGGAAGATGCAGGTTATAGTGAATCTAGAGAATTTAACCGCGATCGCACTGGGGTAATATTAGGTGTAGCAATTGGTAGACAATTAGCAGTACCTTTAGGTTCAAGATTGCAATATCCAGTGTGGGAAAAAGTTTTGAAAAATAGCGGTTTATCGGATGAAGATACCCAAAAAGTAATTGAGAAAATTAAAAGTGCTTATGTACAATGGGAAGAAAACGCCTTCCCCGGAATGTTAGCTAATGTGATTTCTGGACGTATCGCCAACCGACTAGATTTAGGCGGTATGAATTGTGTAGTTGATGCTGCTTGCGCCAGTTCTTTAGGTGCATTAAAAATGGCAATTAGCGAATTAGTTGAAAATCGCGCCGACATGATGATAACCGGCGGAGTTGATACTGATAATTCGATTTTTGCCTATCTGTGTTTTAGTAAAACTCCTGCGGTTTCTCCGGGAGAAAAAGTTAAACCATTTGATGCAGAATCTGATGGCATGATGTTAGGTGAAGGCGTGGGAATGGTGGTACTCAAACGCCTGGATGATGCAGTGAGAGATGGCGATCGCATCTATGCAGTCATTAAAGGTATCGGCAGTTCCAGCGATGGCAAATATAAAAGCATTTACGCCCCCCATTCCCAAGGACAAGTAAAAGCCCTCCGTCGTGCTTATGAAAATGCCGGTGTTTCACCAGAAACTGTGGGTTTAATTGAAGCACATGGCACAGGAACAATGGTAGGAGATCCCACAGAATTTACATCCATAACTGAAGTTTTTAGTGACAACAATCCCAAAAAACAATATATTGCTTTGGGAACAGTTAAATCCCAAATTGGACACACCAAAGCCGCCGCTGGTGCAGCAAGTTTAATTAAAACAGCGTTAGCATTACATCATAAAGTATTACCACCAACAATTAACGTTACTCAACCACATCCAAAACTGAATATCGAAAATTCACCATTTTATTTAAACACAGAAACTAGACCTTGGATTAGTAACCAACCCAGACGCGCTGGAGTAAGTGCATTTGGTTTTGGAGGCACAAATTATCATGTTGTTTTAGAGGAATACACCAATGAACATGAACACTCGTATCGTTTACACAATTCTGCAAAATCCATCCTCTTATTTGCACCCACAACCGCAGAATTATTATCTCGCTGTGAGAATATCCAACGACAACTACAATCAGAAAATAAAGAACAACATTATCAACAACTAATTACAGAATCTGAACAATTAGAAATTCCCATCAATTATCCCAGAGTGGGATTTGTAGCAGCATCTTTGACACAAGCAACAGAATTTTTACCAGTCATTATTGACTTACTAAAAAATACACCGCAATCTGAATCTTGGGAACATCCCAAAGGAATTTATTACCGACAAAAAGGAATAGAAACTACAGGAAAAATAGTGGCTTTGTTCTCTGGGCAAGGTTCGCAATATTTGGAAATGGGACGGGAATTAGTCATTAACTTTCCTAACTTACGTCAAACCTATAATCAGATAGATAATTTGTTTTGTAAAGATGGGTTAAACTCTTTATCCGAAGTTGTATTTCCGCCGCCAGTTTTTGAACCAGAACATAAACAAAAGCAACTAGAAACACTGCAAAAAACCGAATATGCACAACCGGCAATTGGCGCTTTTAGTACAGGTTTGTACAAGATATTACAACAAGCAGGTTTGAAAGCAAATTTTGTTGCCGGTCATAGTTTTGGAGAATTAACAGCTTTGTGGGCGGGGGGTGTTTTAAGTGAAGAAGATTATTTTTTCTTGGTCAAAGCTAGAGGACAAGCAATGGCCACACCCACAGAAATTGACGCCGGGGGAATGTTGGCAGTTAAAGGTAATGTCAGTCAGGTAACGGAATTAATTAAAGACTTTCCTCAGGTTGCTATTGCTAATTGTAATTCTCCAAATCAAGTAGTATTAGCTGGGAAGAAAGCAGAAATTAGCAAAGTACAAAATGTTCTGCAAGAAAAAGGATTTTCGACATTTTTATTAGGAGTTTCCGCTGCTTTTCATACACCATTAGTAGCCCATGCCCAGAAACCTTTTGCCCAAGCAATTGAAAAGGTAACTTTTAATCAAGCGCAGATTCCCGTTTATACTAATGTCACAGGGGAATTGTACCCCAATCAACCCGCAGCAATGCAAAAAATTCTCAAACAACATTTGTTAAATCAGGTGTTATTTCAACAAGAAATTGAGAATATATATGCGGCTGGTGGTTATTGCTTTATTGAGTTTGGACCTAAAAATGTTCTCACCAACTTAGTAAAAGAAATTTTAGGTGAAAAACCCCATATAGCTATAGCTTTAAATGGGAACTATCGTAAAAATAGCGATTTGGTATTAAGAGAAGCAGTCATACAATTGCGGGTTGCTGGTATACCTTTGCAAAATCTAGATCCATATCAGATTGAAACTAAAATACCCGAAGTTAATAAAAAGGATCAAAAGAAAATTTTGAATGTGCGTTTGAATAGTACAAATATTACCGACAAAGCACAAAAAGCATTTGCTAAAGCCTTAGAAAATGGTCATGTTATCAAAGCGGAAACAGCAAAAGTTAATGAACATCACCCACAACCAGTTGCGGATATCAAAATTACCGTCCCCAAAAATCAGGAATTGTTAGTAGAAAAAAGCAGTAATGGTAAGACTGTGAATAAAGATAGTAACGGCCAATTAGAAAAAATAGAACAACCTGAAAAAATAGAACAACCTGAAAAAGTTGAAATTCAACTTTCTAATTATGACAGAGTAATTGACAGATTAGAACAATCATTAGCAGAATTTACTCGCCAACAAAGTGAAATTACACACGCACATGAACAATCTTTGCAAAATCAAACAGAGTACACAAAGACATTTTATGAATTAATGCAACAACAATATTCGTTGTTAGCAAATGACGGAAGAAATGAACATCAAGCGCAAACACAACAACTAGCAATTTCTAGTTGCGAACGTAGCATAATGCGATTGCATGATCATCAAGCTGAAACTATCCGCATTCATGAAAAATATCTCAACTATCAACAAGACTACGCCAATAATTACTTTCAATTACTGCAACAACATTATGATTTTTGGCAGATTACTGATGATATAAATCAAAACCAATCTCCTTCTCAACCTCTTCCTCACCATCTCCTAAAAGCACAAGAAAACGGAAAAAGCTTAATTAACGAAAATGATTTGAATATTTCCCCTCACCTTGTAGGAGAGGGGTTAGGGGAGAGGTTTATTTCCCCTCCCCAACCAGAGGAGAAGTTAGAAGAGAAATCAAATACTATTAACGTCGTTCCCACAACTCCAATTAATATAGATACCTCCACCCTCAGTCAAACTCTACTCAATATCGTCAGTGATAAAACAGGTTATCCTGTAGAAATGTTAGATTTATCAATGGATATTGAGGCAGATTTAGGAATTGATTCTATCAAAAGGGTAGAAATTTTAGGAGGACTTTTAGAACTTTATCCCGACTTACCTAGACCTAACCCAGAAGAATTAGGACAACTGCGGACACTGGGAGAAATTGCCGAGTATATAAAAACTCTAGTTCCAGAGTTGCGAAATCAAAAATCAGAACAAAAAGTAGAGAGTTCAGAAACAAAAGAAAACCAAAAATTACCCGCACCAATGTTTGTAGAAGTTCCTCATAAAACTGTTGAACATGAACCGCAATTTTTAGCATCTTCTAACCATCTGAGTGATACACAAACTGACGCTACAATTGTCATTTGCTCTAACGACGATGTATTAGTTAAATCTGAAAATCAAGAAATAAAAATCCCCACAGATTTGAGCAATATTCTGCTCAACATTGTTAGTGATAAAACAGGTTATCCTGTAGAAATGTTAGAACTATCAATGGATATTGAAGCAGATTTAGGAATTGATTCCATCAAAAGAGTAGAAATTTTAGGAGGACTTTTAGAACTTTATCCCGACTTACCTAGACCTAACCCAGAAGAATTAGGACAACTGCGGACACTGGGAGAAATTGCCGAGTATATGCAACATCAAGCTGAAGGTTTAACGCAATTGTTCACGCAAGAAAAACAGGATATCAAAGAACAGGAATTTCATCACAAAATTCTTCGCAGTCCAGCAAAATTAAAACCACTTCCCCAACCTGATATTTTAGATTTCACCATTCCTGAAAATCAAATTGTTTTAATCACTGATGATGGTTCACCAACGACAGAAAAATTAGCTAGGATTTTAACAGTTAGAGGTTGTAAAATTGTAGTTTTAAGCTTTCCCTCTACGCAATCAGATTTACCCGTAGGAATTAATCAGATAAGATTAAATGATTGGCAAGAAGAGAGTTTACAGCAACAGTTAACCGATATTTCTAATAAGTTTGGTCTTGTAGGTTCTTTCATTCATCTACACCCTGTATTCAGTGATAGTTCGGAAACAGAAAAAACCATTCTCTGTCATGTATTTTTAATTGCCAAACATCTCAAAGAATCACTCAATCAAGCAGCAACAAAAGGACGTAGTTCTTTTTTAAGCATTGCGCGGTTAGATGGGGAATTTGGATTAGGAAAAACCAATAATTTTAGTCCTATTAGTGCGGGACTATTTGGACTGACTAAAAGTTTAAATCAAGAATGGGAAACAGTATTTTGTCGTTCCCTGGATTTAAGTCCTGATTTAGATGCAGAAACATCAGTAAAATACATCCTTGCGGAATTGCAAGATCCGAATTTATTAGTTACAGAAGTAGGATATACCAACAAAGGTAGATGCACTTTAGTTGCAGAACCCACCCCATTAACCATTACCAATCACCAATTACCCATTACCAAAGACCAAGTATTTCTAGTTAGTGGTGGTGCAAAAGGAATCACTGCCCAATGTGTGATCAAATTAGCCCAAGAATATCAATGTAAATTCATTCTTTTAGGTCGTTCCAGTACAGAACCAGAACCAGTTTGGGCTGAGGGTTATGAAAATGAAGCTGAATTAAAACAGCGAATTATGGAGGATTTTCTGGACAAAGGAGAAAAACCAACCCCCATCATGGTGCAAAGAAAATATCAATTAATTTACTCTCAAAGAGAAATTAAAAATACATTAAAAGCCATTGAAAAAGCAGGAGGAAAAGCTGAATATTTGAGTGTAGATATCACCGATAGAAATTTATTAACAGAAAAACTTGCACCTGTAATTGAAAGGTTAGGGGCGATAACTGGAATTATTCACGGTGCTGGTAACTTAGCTGATAAACGGATTGAGAAAAAAACAATTCAGGATTTTGAAACAGTTTATACTGCCAAAGTTCAAGGTTTAGAAAATCTCCTGCAATGTGTACCACCAAGTCAACTACAATATTTAGTATTGTTTTCTTCAGTGGTTGGTTTTTATGGAAATGTGGGACAAGCAGATTATGCACTTGCTAACGAAATCCTCAACAAATCAGCCCATATTATCAAACAGAATTACCCCCATTGTCATGTAGTTGCTATTAACTGGGGTCCCTGGGAGAGTGGCATGGTATCACCAGAATTAAAGACAGCATTTGCAGAAAGAGGAATTGAAACTATACCCCTAGAAATCGGCGCACAAATGTTAGTTAATGAACTGATAAACACCAATTCAAATACAACACAAGTAGTAATTGGTAGTCCCTTAGTTTATATTCCTACCACCTTACCCAGTGACTTAAAAACCTATCACATTAAACGTCAATTAACATTAGCATCCAATCCATTTTTACACGATCATGTTATAGCAGGTCGTCCCGTGCTTCCCGCAACTTGTGGACTATTATGGATGGCTAACACTTGTGAACAACTATATCCTGGTTTTAAAGCCTTTAGTTGTTCTAACTTCAAAGTTTTAAAAGGAATTGTCTTTGATGAAAATTCAGCAAATGAATACACTCTAGAAATTCAAGAACTTGCTAAAATAGAAAACAAAGAAATACAAATAGCTGCTAAAATTAGCAGTATCACCCCCGACGGAAAAATCAGATATCATTTCAGCACCAATCTGATTTTAAAACGGGAAATTCCCACACCTCCTAACTATGAATTGGTGAACTTAAACCAAGATGAACAATTCCTATCTACCAATCCATTACTATATCAAAATGGAGGAGGTAGCCTATTTCACGGAACTATCTTTCAAGGCGTAAAATCAGTATTAAATGCTAGTCCTGGTAAACTCACCATCGAATGTAAATTACCAGAACCAACACCACAGCAACAGGGACAATTTCCAGTTCAGACATTCAACCCCTATATAGCAGATGTGCAGATTCATTCCCTTTGGATTTGGACACAACACTTTCATCAAATAGGTTGTTTACCCTCAGAAATTCTGAACTTTGAACAATTTGCACCCGTTCCCTTTGGGGAAACATTTTATGTAACTTGTGAAGTCAAATCCAAAACAGAATCAAACGTAGTTGCTGATGTTATTACCCACAATCAACAAGGGCAAATTTATAATCGCATGATTTGCGCAAAAGGTACAGTTCTAGTTAAGCAAATAGGTTAGATACCTCACGCAGAGACGCAGAGCAAAAATGTAGATTTTACCCTCTGAATCTCGACATTAGATAATAATCTTCTTCTCTTTGTGCCTCTGCGTGATCTCTTCTCTTAATTCTGAAACATGGAGAATCATCATGAAAGAATTTACACAAAATAAACTTCCAAAAATAGCAATTATCGGCATGAATTGTTTTGTTAGTAGTTCTCAAGAATTAGACGATTTTGAACGCAGTATTTACCAAGGAAAACAATATTTCACACCTATTAATTATAGTCAAAACGATAGTCAAACATCATCCTTACCAATTCCCTTAGCAGAAATTGAAAAATTATCACCACAACAACAATTAATGTTAAAAGTGGCTGATAATACTCTCAAAAATACCAAACTGCGACCAGATACAAAAATTGCAGTGATCATGGTGAGTAAATCCCAAACTCAGCACCAAGATAAATTAGCCAGTTATATTTCCCGGCTTTGGGATGCAACAAGTCCAGCTTTTGCTGAAGAAAATTCTGTTTTTTTAGCCTTAAATTTAGCGCAAAAGCTATTAACAAATAAGCAAGTGGATGCTGTTTTGGTCGCAGCAATGGACTTTGCTAAACAGGAAAATCACCGCATAGATATACAGACCCTCAGTTATGACCGAAACGCTCATGAAACTTTAACAGGAGAAGGTGCAGCAGCAGTAGTATTGCAACTTCATGATGTAGCCAGAGAAGAGAATAATTGCATATATGCAGTAATTGATGCTTTAAGTGTATTGCAAAATTCTCCATATCAACCAGAAACTGTCACCCAAGCTTGTCAAACAGCTTTTTCTCTGGCAGAAATTGAAGCCAAAGATATTGGTTATCTGGAAGTTTATGCTAGTGGAATTCCCCAACAAGATGATGCAGAAATTCAAGGTTTAATCACAGCTTATAGAACAGGAAAAACCAATTTACATTGTGCTTTAGGTAGCGTTAAGGCTAACATTGGTGACACTCACACTGCATCAGGAATTATCAGCTTAATTAAAACAGCACTTTGTTTATATCATCGCTACATTCCCGCAGTTCCTCAATGGACTGGAGTCAAAAAACCAGATATTTGGCGTGGTAGTCCCTTTTATGTTGCCACAGAATCTAAACCTTGGTTTTTAGAATCAGGTGTGAATAGAAGAATAGCTGCTATTAATAGCATGGAAGCTGATGGCAGTTATGTACATTTAATTTTGTCAGAAGATACCAGTCAAATAGAACGCAGCAGTAAATATTTAGAACAAATGCCTTATTATTTATTTGCTATAGCTGCCAAAAATCAATCCTCACTCCTAGACGAAATTTTCACACTACAAAAAAATCTCCAAAATTATCCTACTTTATCCCAACTAGCTAACCAAACATTTAGAGAATTTCAAAAACATCAAATTCAAAACTATCAAATTCAAAACTATCAAATTCAAAACTATCAAAATGCCAATTATACCATAGCAATCTTAGCACGTAATCAAGAAGAATTAACAATAGAAATAGATCGGGCAATTCAAGGTGTTAAAATTGCCTTTGAGACTGGCAAAGATTGGCAAACTCCTCTTGGCAGTTATTTTACAGCCAAACCACAGGGAAAAAAAGGTAAAGTTGCTTTCGTTTATCCCGGCTCTTTCACATCTTATCTTGGTATAGGTCGCAACCTCTTCCGACTATTTCCGAAAATTTATGACGATCCAGTAATTAACAACGTCTATGAACGAGTTGCTAAGATTGAAAAAACAATTTATCCCCGCAGCATCAATAAACTTGCAAAAAGACAATTAGAAGTCATAGAACAACAATTAATAGATGACCCAGTAACAATGCTGGAGGCAGAAGTTGGCATTGCTGGACTAATGACAGCAATTCTCAAAAATTATTTTCAAATTCAATCTCAATGCGCTTTTGGCTACAGTCTTGGTGAAACCAGTATGATGTTAGCCCAAGGTATTTGGACTAGCTTTAAAAGTACCAGTGATTACTTGAACTCATCTCCTTTATTTAAAACCCAACTATCAGGACAAAAAAATGCAGTTCGTCAAGCTTGGGGGATACCGTTAAATAGCAATGTTCCAGAATTTTGGAGTAACTACATTCTGATATGTCCAGTTTCCGAAGTGAAGGAAGCAATCAAACATGAAAACCGTGTGTATATCCCATTAATTAACACACCGGAAGAAGTTGTAATTGCTGGAGAAACACAAGCTTGTAAACGAGTCATTGAAAACCTCAAATGTGATGCTTTCCCTACATCAATAAATCATGTAATTCATTGTCAACCAATGGAATCAGAGTACAATGAACTTGCTAAAATTAACACATTGCCGATTCAAAATATACCAGAATCTACTTTTTATTCTGCTGCAAATTACGAACCAATTACAATTGATAGTCAAACTATAGGACATAACATTGCTAAAAGTCTCTGTCAACAACTTGATTTTCCCCGTTTAATTAACCGCGTCTACAATGACAACATCAGAATATTTATTGAAGTAGGAGTTGGTAGCAATTGTACCCGCTGGATAAATTCAACCCTCAAAGAAAAAGAACACCTCGCTGTATCTATGAATAGAAGGGGAGTAGATGATCATACTTCAATTATTAGAGGATTAGCCAAACTCGTCAGCCATCAAGTTGAATTAGATTTATCACCCTTGTATTCTCTTTCTGGGGTAAATAGTCAAACTCAAATTCAATTAGAACCCAACAGTAATTTCCAAAATCCACCTTTAATTTCTCTGGAAGATTTAAAATCTATCACCCATCATCCCTCTAATCTGCACTATCAAAAATTGAGTGATAACAATGCACTCATGAATAAAGCTCACAGTTTTTTATTAAAATCACGCCAAGCATCATTACAGCAAATCAATTGTTTAATTCAACAAAAAATAGGCATTTACAAAAAGATAGTTGAACAAAGAGCAAAAATTAAATAACCTGTATTTGTGGTGTATGTGTGGGGTGGGCATCTTGCCCGCCCAAATAAGGGAATTTACTAATAGATAAAGGGATCAGGTGCAGGAAGTTTAGATAATATCAATTAATTGGATAATTGATTTTTCGGAGTTCCCAAAACCAAATTAGATGTTAAGAGGTTGGCTCAAATGTACAATACAGAAAATAGATCGAATCAAGAAAATAATCTCCAGTTTTCTAACTTATTCATCAACCATCATCAAAATTGGCAAGGTAATTTTAACAATGTTTCCTTTGATGCAGAACAAATTAAATTAAAACTGAGGAATTTAGAAAAACCATGTTATATAGTTAGAAATGAAGGGATAATTGGCATCACAAACGAAGGTAATTTATCTCATGTCAATAATGGTAAAACAGCCCAGATGGAAATGTTAATGGCTGTTCCACCCTTAGCAATTCAACAACTAGGTGATACAAGTTTCCTCGATTTTTATGGTGTAAAATATGCCTATATGACTGGGGCAATGGCTCAAGGAATAGCATCAGAAGAAATGGTAATTGCACTAGGTAAACAAAGAATTTTAAGTGTCTTTGGTGCAGGAGGTTTATCCCCTTCCCGTGTCGAGACTGCTATTAACAAAATTCAGCAAGCCTTAAATCAAAAACCTTACGCTTTTAACTTACTCCATAGTCCCAGTGAACCAGCAATTGAACGTCTTAGCATTAATTTATATCTCAAACATCAAGTCAGAATTGTTGAAGCATCTGCATTTTTAGATTTAACTGACAACATTGTTTATTATCGAGCCGCAGGATTAAGTTTAAATTCAGCCAATCAAATCCAAATCAAAAATAAAGTCATCGCCAAAGTTTCTCGCCGCGAAGTTGCCACTAAATTTTTGCAACCTGCACCTACAAAAATCCTTAAACCATTAGTTGAACAAGGTTTAATTAGTGAATTACAAGCCAATCTTGCCAGCAAAATTCCTATGGCTGATGATATTACAGTAGAAGCAGATTCTGGAGGTCATACAGATAATCGTCCCCTGATATGTTTATTACCTTCCATCTTAGAATTACGAGATGAAATTCAAAATAAATACAGATATGAAAACCCCGTCAGAATTGGCGTAGCTGGCGGAATTTCCACACCAAAATCAGCCTTAGCTGCCTTTATTATGGGTGCTGCTTATGTTGTTACCGGTTCTATAAATCAATCTTGCATTGAAGCCGGAACTTCTGAATATACCAAAGAATTATTAGCTCAAGCCGAAATGGCTGATGTGATGATGGCACCCGCCGCAGATATGTTTGAAATGGGTGTAAAATTACAAGTTCTCAAACGTGGTACACTCTTTCCTATCCGCGCTCAAAAATTATATGAATTATATAAAAATTACAATTCAATTGAAGAAATTACCCTCGCAGAAAAAGAGAAATTAGAAAAGCAAATTTTGAAAAAGCCTGTGCAAGAAGTTTGGCAAGAAACAGTTAATTATTTATCCCAACGCAACCCAGATAAATTAACCAAAGCAGCAAGTAATCCTAAACTGAAAATGGCTCTAATTTTCCGTTGGTATTTAGGACTATCTTCTCGGTGGTCTAACAGTGGAGAAAAAGGTCGAGAAATTGACTATCAAATTTGGTGTGGACCGGCAATGGGTAGCTTTAATGATTGGGTGAGAGGTTCATACTTAGCTGAACCAAAAAATCGCCAAGTAGTAGAAGTTGCTGAACACATTATGACAGGAGCAACATTTTTATACCGCATCCAAAACTTAAAAATCCAAGGACTACAAATTCCAGATGAATACAGTCAATATTTTCCAGAAAAATTATGACTATGCCAGACAACAGAGAATTAAGCAGTCTGGAAGCAACAATGGAAATCCTCAATAGCCGTGCTAAAACCTGGAATTTAGTTACTATTAGTCGCATTAACGGCAACCTCCAAGAAGCAGTTATCAGACAAGCTTTAGATATTATTCAATATCGCCATCCTAGTCTAAATTCTCGCATTATCCATTCTCAAAATCGTTTTTATTTTCAACCCATAGGTACAGAAAAAATCCCTTTGCAAACAGTTATAAATTTAGATGAGGAACAATGGCAAGAAGTTGTTAATCAAGAAATGAATCAGGTAATTGATAGTAGCAAATGTCTAATGAGAGTTGTCATAGTTACTATCAAGGATGAGCCAAAAATTAATTATCTAATTTCCACCTTGCACCATGCAATTTCTGATGGTTTATCCAGTATTCAACTGCATTCAGAAATTTTCACTTATTACCAAAAACTTACATCTGGTGATACCATTCAAGAAGTTACCCCCTTAGAACAACTACCACCCATTGAAAAACTACTACCCAAATATACACAAGGTTGGAGAGGGAATACAAGCAGATTTTTATTATTGTTAAAAATTGGATGGCAAAAGTTTTGGAAACAACCAAAAACATTAAATTTTGAAAAGTATGTACCTATTTATCAACGGAATTGTGCAATTATCCATAAACAAATTTTTGCAGATGCAACTGAAAACTTTATTGCTCAATGTAAGCTAGAAAATACCACAGTCAACAGTGCTTTATGTGCCTTACTCATGTTGACAGTAGCTAGAAAAATTATCAAACCAAATCAAAAAAGTGTCTGCATGAATTGTCTATCTTATCTTGATTTACGCAGACGTTTGCAACCTGCAATTAATAAGGAAAACTTAGCTGTTTTAGCTACATCTCTGATGGGATTTCACACCATAAACAAAAATACATCTTTTTGGGAATTAGCAAGGGAAGTAAAACAAAATTTAGAATCGGGAATTAAGCATGGTGATATTTTTAATATGGTATTACTGGCTAAGTATCTAACCAAGTTTTGTTTTATCTTTCCTCAACAAGTAGCAGCTACAGTTTCAGTATCTAATATTGGCAAGGTAAACATTCCCAAATCGTATGGTGAATTAGAACTAGAAGAGATCAGTTTTGCAGGTTCTCATTCTTTATATGCAGGTATGTTTGTGATTCATGTGGCAACTTTTCAAGGCAAAATGCTGTTAAACTTTGTTTTTTCTCAACCTTCAATTAGTCGGGAGACAATGGAAGATATGGTAAATCAAGTTGTCTGTTACATCCTTAATTTATCATCCAATACTGCAAAAATTAGAGGTGCATAAATAAATGAGCGAAAATCTTTATCAACACCCTGTAAAAACAGCCTTTAACACCGCAGATATTCAAGCTTGGCTAATAGATAATATTTCCCACATATTGGGACTTAACCCAGAGGAAATTGATATTAGAGAACCGTTAGATAGCTACGGTTTAGATTCATCTCAAGCCATAATACTTGCGAGTAAAGCTGAGAAATTTCTGGGATTTAAATTATCTCTAATCCATTTGTGGTATTATCCCACCATTGAAGAATTGGCACAGAGATTAGCTGAAGAATTAGAAAATTCAGACTCAGAAATTTTGCAGATTTAAACAATACATAAACATTTTTGTAAGAATTTAGCTTGTAATTTCCAGCATTTTTCGCAAATTAACACGACACAAATAAAGACACGAATAAATTGGCAATTCTTTGATGTTAGCTGATTGCTGATGGCTAATAGCTAAATACTTACAAATTTTCAAGTTTTTCCTCCTCTAAGACTGACACTTCGCACGAATAGAGGAAACATCATTCAGCGGAGTGTCTTCTTTTCCTTATGCTTTTTAGTTCGTTAAAACCTGGGAGATTTAGTCATGAACGCATCCGAAATTTTAGCGAAACTCACTCAACAAGGCGTGGAATTTTGGGTTGAAAATAGCAAATTAAATATTCGTTCTCCTAAAGGAGTAATTACACCAGAAATACAAGCGGAAATAGCCACATATAAAGGAGATATTTTGGCATTATTACAAGAAATGAATATCGCTACAAAATCAGCTTCTGAACCTCTGATTCAAGGAATTAGTTTACAAACTATTGGCAGGTTAATAGGTGGTTTTACAGGTGAATCACCTATAGGATATCAGCCACCAATTATTAATCCACAAATGATGGCTCAAAATCTCAGTGTGACATTTAGACCTTTACCTCATGGTTATCATAATCAAATAATTATTAAATTCCGCCAAGAATTAGCAATTAAATTAAAAAACTTGGGTGTTACTGTTATCCCTTGGCAAGAAGCAACCACGGAAATTTTCTATGATATTAAAATTCCTTTAGTTAATTGGAATTATTCTTTAAAAATCAAGGGTGTACGAGCAGAAATTGATGCAGTGATAGATGTAGAACGACCTAACTCATGGTTGAGAAAATTAGGAATATTTATAGCCGAAAATTTTTATAGTTTATCTTATCCCTGGCTAGTAAATCAGCAAAGACTGTCTGTTGTTCAAATCGCTAAATTAAGTAGTTGGGCGGAAGATCATGCAGCTAAATATGTGGAAGATCCCACAAATACTCAAGTGATCATTATTGGTGAACTAGATGAGGAGTTTGTAAATCCTTTAACCAAGTATCAAGACAAAATTAGCATTGGCATCAATACACTCATTAAAACATTTTCCGAAATTGTCATTGGCGTATCTAATGATAAAATTTCCATTCTCAATATGAATCTATCAGATTCTATTTTCGAGAGAACAGAAATAGATAATTTTATTTCCAAATCTCTGATTCCTAAAGTTTTTGTTCCCATCGCTCCCCTGTTAATGAATAGATTTGAAATCGGAGAATATAATCCTTATATATCTAGCTATACTCATAAATTGGTGAAACTAGGTCAAGAACTAGCATCAACTGGTTTATTTCCACCAGGTTTTAAATTAGCGGAAGTTATTAAAAGAAAGTCCCACAGAGATATTGTTAATGTCATCGTCAATGGTAGAACGGGAGTTTCTTATGGTTTTGTCGCTTATGCAGAACCACCTTATTATGTAGGAAAACCAGAAATAACTGCTGCTGAATGGGAAAACCTATTACCTGTTGGTGGATTTAGTAGTAATGAAATTCGTACAAATGAAGCAGGTAGACGTTATATTAAAATCCTCATTGCTGGAGAATATGTATTTAAACAAATCCCCGATATTTGGTTACTTAGTTCTCGTTCCGGTGCTAATAAAACAGACTTAAATCTTGAAAAAGATATCCTTCGCATCGGTTTAAAAAATAATTTACATCTGCAATTACCACTAGGCAATCAGTCAAATACACTAGATATCAAACCTTCCTATGATATCTATGTCATGCTGGCAATTACTCTAGGTGCGGCTTTATATACACCAGAATTAATTGCAAATGGTGCGCCAATTGTTCACTTTCATGGCTATCCTGCTTATGATTGGTTTCAAGAAAATGAATATTGTTTTGGTGTTGATAATCCTTCTGTACCCTGTGGAACTTATGAATCAGGAGTGTTTAATTTTTTAGGTTTTTCTAACTTAGCTAATCAACAAACAAAAAATATCAAATTACTTAGTTTAATAGAACCAGATCATGGCACAAATTTTATTGCTCGTGATATGGACTATTTAGTTGATAGATTAAAAAATGGATGTGTAGCAGAACAAATTGAATTAGGTGGACAACATTTTGCTGCTCTCAAAGCAAATATAAGTAGTAAAAATCAATTCATCATTCATAGGGAATAGGGAACAGGGAACAGGGAACAGGGAATAGGTAATTGGGTTATTAATCTCCCTAGTGAAAAAATTGAGTAATTTGTGAGAATTATGAACATCAATTCCAAAACATTACTGATTACGGGAATAGATAACTTTATTGGTTTACGTGCTGCTGAATTAGCTTTAGAACGGGGAATGAAAGTTCGTGGTTTACAAACTTCTGTGAACAGAAAAAATACCAATAATTTGGATATTGATTTATTGTTTGGTAACATCACGGATTTTGCCATTGCCCAAAAACTTTGTCAAGCAGTAGATATTGTTTTTCATACCGAACAATTAGCAGCAGAAACAGGCGATATCAAGAAATTTCGGGAAATAAATGTTGGTGGTACAATGAATATCGCAAAAGCCGCCAAAGATGCTGGTGTGAAAATTTTTGTGCATCTTTCCAGTGTCCTAGTTTATGGTTTTCACTATCCTCATCAAGTGACAGAATCAGAATTGCTTTGTGGAGAAAATAACCCCTATTGTCAAACGAAAATAGAAGCAGAATCTGCACTTTTACGATTGAACGCACCGCCAGATTTTAATATTATTATTATCCGCGCTGGTGATGTTTACGGTCCGGGTTGTATTCCCTGGGTAGTGCGTCCACTTTTATTGATGCGTCAAAATTTATTTGCTTATGCCAATGATGGTAAAGGTGTAAGTAATCATCTCTATATAGATAACCTCATTGATGCTATTTTTTTGGCAGTTGAAAAAGAACCATCGGGAGAAATATCTGGAGAAATATTTAATATCACAGATGGACAAGAAACTTCTTGGAAAGAGTATTTTACAAAATTAGCTGCAATAGAAAATTTACCAGCTTTTATTTCTCTACCCAAAGATGAAATGAAATTATTGTTGCAAGTGCGTTACCAAGGTCAAAAACTGTTACGAAAAAAAGCCGATATTCTGCCAGAATCTTTAGATTTTATCACTCGTCCTTATGCCTATTCTATCGCTAAAGCTAAAACTATGTTGGGTTATCAACCAAAAATTGATTTGACTGAAGGAATGCGTCGTACTCATGAATGGTTGAAAAAAACTGATATCCAAAAATTGATTTAGGGAGTATCCCAACTTTGAAAAAAATCAACACAGCCACACCAAAAAATCTCTGAAACTCTCTTACATTTGCGTTCTTTGCGCCCTTTGCGGTTCAATCATATCAGGATATTAGTGCATATTATTTCCATAGATAAAAATAAATTTACACATTTGGGATGCTGCCTTGATTTCAAGCTAAATTCACTTTAAACCTGTTCATTTTAATCACCTATTACTTGGGATTTCAAGATGTTGAGTAATTTCACTTCTCTGCCTGAAAACTTGTTAAATAACTTTATATCCCGCCCTAATCACTATCCCTTGAGAAGATTGTTTTGGAAAGGATGGTATAACCTTTTCACAGCTAATTATAGCAACATAAAAATTACTTTTATCAACTATGGTTATGCAGATGTAGAACCGAATACCAAACAACTAGAATTGAACCCATCTGAAGAAGAAGAACGTTATTGTCTTCAACTTTATCATCATGTTGCCAAGGCTATCTCACTGCAAGAATTGGATGTTATTGAAGTAGGATGTGGACGTGGTGGTGGTTCTTCATATATTATGCGTTATTTACAACCAAAAACAATGACCGGGGTTGATTTTTCCAAAAGCAATATAGCATTCTGTCAAAAAGCACATTCTGTTCCCCAACTCAATTTTCAACTCGGAGATGCAGAATCTCTACCATTTAATGATTGTTCCTTTGATGTGGTCGTTAATGTTGAATCGTCACATTGTTACGGTTCACCTGAAAGTTTTTTCGCTGAATCTTTTAGAATTCTGCGCCCAAATGGTTACTTTTTATTTACTGATTTTCGCCCAAAAAAAGACATTAAAAAAACAACCATATCATTAAAAAATACTGGCTTTAAAATATTAAAATCGGAAATAATAACCCCTAATATTCTCAAAGCTATGGATTTAGAAAATGACAGAAAACTAAAAACAATTAACCAGTATATTCCTAAATACTTACACATAGTCGCAAACTGGTTTGCTGGATGCCAAGGAACTCCCATGTATGAAGCATTTAAAACCGGAGATCAAGAATACCTTTGTTATGTTTTGCAAAAGTAACTTTTCTTTCAATCTTTCAACAAAAAATGCTTGATTTAAAAATTAATGAAACGTTTACTGATAGTTTATTACTCACATTACGGAGATGTGAATCGTGCAACTCAATCTTTTACAAAATACCTCAATATACCAGAAATTGAGATTCATTGGGAGTGTATTAAACCAAAAGCAGATTATCCTTATCCTTATAAAATAGTTGCATCTCATTTATTAGCGACGTTTTCCCATAAATGGAGTCAGGTGTATAGAGGAATCAAAAATGAATTTGCTGAAAATGCAATATTACTCTAAACCCGAACAAATAGCACCATTCTTATCAATTGATAATTGAGAATTGAGAATTGATAATTGTTTCATTTTTTTTTACGCCGACCCACTTATAATCATTGCTATGAACCTCTGTGGAAAAACACTTCTTATTTCTGGAATCGGTGGGTTTATCGGCTTACGTACCACCGAAATAGCCCTAGCAAAAGGTTTGAAAGTTCGTGGGCTGCAACATTCCCAAATAAAAGCTAAAAAAGCCCAAAAATTAGGCGCTGATGTCATGATTGGCAGTGTAACTGATCCTGCGACTGTACAAAAAGCTTGCCAAGGAGTTGATATTGTTTTGCATACAGCAGCCATTGTCAAAGAACATGGATCACTCCAGCATTTTCGTGAGGTAAATGTGGGCGGAACTGTTAACATGGCCAAAGCTGCTCACAATGCAGGTGTGAAAACCTTTGTTCATCTTTCCAGTGTTCTTGTTTACGGTTTTAATTATCCTGATCGCATCACCGAAGCTGATCCAATTTTTGCCGAAAATCATCCCTATTGTCAGACAAAAATAGAAAGCGAAAACGCACTTTTGCAACTTAATTTCCCCCCAGATTTTAACATTATCATTCTCAGACCAGGAGATGTTTACGGACCAGGAAGCTATCCCTGGGTAGTGCGACCACTACAATTGATGCGCCAAAAAATATTTAGGTTAGCCAACAATGGGCAGGGAGTAATTAACCATTTATATATAGACAATCTCATTGATGCTATATTTCTAGCCATAGAAAAAGAAGCATCTGGAGAGATATTTAACATTACTGACGGACAAGAAACTTCTTGGAAAGAATATTTTACACGGTTGGCGGAAATTGCAGATTTACCTGCACCCCTTTCTCTCCCTAAAAATGAACTCAAACTTCTGCTGCAACTGCGCCATCAAGGGCTAAAACTGATTGGTAAGAAACCTGATATTTTACCGGAAACTTTAGATTTTATCACCCGTCCCCATGCTTATTCCATTGCTAAAGCACAAAGTGTATTAAATTATCAACCAAAAATTGACCTAGACGAAGGACTGCGACGCACACAGAAATGGCTGCAAACATTGGACTTGAAAACCTTAGATCAGATGGGTTAAAATGGGTTAAAAATTATGAAATATAAACACAATCTTCCCAGTCAATCGGTAACAACTTTAGATAGTCTTCCCTTCACTTGGGAACGTCTAATTCCCAAACAGATACCCAGCGATCCAGCAAGTCAAAAACTTTTTGAAATTCACCTGCGACGGTACGAAACTGCAGCAAGTTATGTACAAGGTAAACGAGTTTTGGATATCGCCTGTGGTACAGGATACGGTAGTCAGATGCTTCGTCTTGCAGGGGCGATCGCTGTCGTCGGGGTAGATATCTGCCCAAAAACCATAGAATATGCCAGAAACCACTATCAAGAAAACAATGTAGAATTTGTCTGTGCTGATGCTCTTACCTTTGAGTGGCCACAGCAATTCGATGTGATTGTTTCTTTCGAGACGATAGAACACCTACCCCATCCTGCAAAATTTCTAGATCATCTTTGCAGTTTGATAATTCCTGGAGGTGACTTACTGCTGTCAGCACCACTTGGTGAAACCCGACATATAGATCCCTATCACCTCCATGCTTTTAGTCAAGAAGATATATTTACACTACTTGAAAACGCGAATTTTTCTGTAGACCGATACCGTTGTGATGATTGGTGTCTGACTCGTGGGGATCTTCTACTGTGGCGACAGCTTTATCCAGCAGCCAGACCAACCCTACGGCAACAGTTTTTCACTTTCAGAGGCTGGCAACTTATCAGCGATTTTTTCTTCCGGGGTGTGATTAATGTACCTGAACTCATGGTTGCTGCCAAATTAATTACCACCTAAAAAGATCAGGGGCAGAAGGCAGAAGGCAGAAGGCAGAAGGCAGAAGGCAGGGAGCAGGGAGCAGAGAGCAGGGAGCAGGGGGAAAAGAATTTGCGGATTTCTGCACACACAAGTTATATCGCAAGTGATTTAGGACTTACGCAAAACAGAATGAAAGTAGGGGTAATTCATGAATTACCCCTACGTCAGAATCAGGTTTTGAGTCCAATCTTGCATAAGTCCTATTTTTAAGAAAACAGTCACTAGCTACTAACCCCACCCCAGCCAGAACAACATCATCGGCTGAGATTTGCGCCATAAAGCGAGAATTATGGCAGGATGGAAACAAGCTCATGCAACGAGAAGTCCAAAAGCTGGTTTTCACTCTGAGGAACTTCATAGGAGGCAGGAGGCAGGAGGCAGTTAACAGCAAACAGTTAACAGTCAATGGCGATAACTGATAATTGATAACTGATAACTGATCCACAGTTTCGCATTGTCAGCCAAAAAAAATTCTGGACGAAGACTGCTTATTATCGTCGGAATGACTGTGTGAGACTGCGAAAAAAGAATATATACTCCCAACCTTGACTATTAAATGAATCCAGACTACTCAGAAACTTACATCAATCATCCAACGTGGGGTTTACTATATAGGATCTGTATGGTTGATGATAACCAGGATCTGTTTACTACACTATATGCCCAACGCTTATTTTTTTTGGTAACAAATGACGTTAAAGGTATTAAATTTCAGTCTATTGGCCGGACTGAAGCCAGAATGATGCTGGAAAATCGTTTGCGTACTTTGCGTCGCAGTGGCAAGCCACAGGAGTACGATCAGCTTCAGAGTGTTTTCCAACGCACATTCCAATGACAAGTTCAATTAGTGAACGTATTGCTACCATTCGTGCTGAACTTCCGCCTTCAGTGCGGTTAATTGCTGTTAGTAAGCAAGTACCAACCGAACTGATGCGGGAAGCATACAGCGCGGGCATTCGTGATTTTGGTGAAAGTCGCATCCAAGAAGCTGCCAGTAAACAACAGGAGTTACAGGATCTGCCAGATATTACTTGGCACTTCATTGGACATTTACAAAGTAACAAAGCTAAAAAAGCTCTGGAATTATTTAATTGGATTCACTCTGTAGATAATCTACATCTAGCCCAGCGTCTAGATACCCTGGCGCAACAGCTAGGAGTGAGTCCCCTGGTTTGCCTACAAGTCAAAATTCTCCCTGATCCTCACAAGTCTGGTTGGATCATCCCAGAACTATTAGCAGACTTGCCAGCACTTGATCAATGTCAAAATTTGCAAATTCAAGGTTTGATGACAATTCCGCCTCTGGGTTTGGATGAGGGGGAAATTTTGAATGTGTTTAAACATACCTATAAACTTGCCCAAGAAATTGCCTCACAACCATGGAGTAATATCACAATGCAGCATCTATCTATGGGTATGTCTGGGGATTATCAATTGGCAATCCAAGGAGGTGCAACAATGGTCAGATTAGGGACTATTTTGTTTGGGCATCGCTCCCAAATTTCCCACATCTCACCAGATAAGACTGTATCTTAAACAACTCAGCACTGACAATTGCGTCAGTGCCTATTGGGGAAAACCAAGTAGCTAGATTTATATACTTGACAAATGTAAATACTAAGACAAAACTATAGGTAAAGAACTTTGCATAACTCCATCTTTAGGATATAATTTTAACTCATTGTTATGTCAATATAAAGTTCTTTCTAGAACAGTCTTTTCTTCATGAAAACCTGTACTAGAAAATACAAATAGCAATAAAATTGCTCAAAGCAGCAGCACTTACTAGGGCTACCACAATTTAAATCTGGATCAATTAAGGTAATTTCCACTGAGAGCGTAGATAATGAACAACATATTTTCCAAACTAAGGGATTTTGTGGGCTTGAACGAGCAGGTAGAATACGAATATTACGAGGAAGAACCAGATACCGACAGCTACCAAAATCTGTATCAGCAAGAAAATCCTCAACCTGCTCCACAAGAAACCCCAGCTGCTAATCGACGTTGGCGTGAAAACTCCTCTACAATGGGAGAAGAAGAAGCAGCAGCAGGATCAAAGCCTATGAGTAATGTGATTGGTATGCCAGGCGCAATTAATGGAATTTCTGAAGTTTTAGTCCTTGAACCTCGCACTTTTGAAGAAATGCCTCAGGCAATTCAAGCATTACGTGAACGTAAGTCTGTAGTATTAAACTTGACGATTATGGATCCGGATCAAGCTCAACGGGCAGTTGATTTTGTTGCCGGTGGTACTTATGCTCTAGATGGACATCAAGAACGGATTGGCGAAAGTATCTTTTTGTTTACACCCAGTTGTGTGCAAGTCAGCACTCAAGGCGGATTTTTACATGAAGTACCCCAACCACCAGTACGTCCCGTTCGTCCTACAGGTACTACTCCCACTTGGGGTAGCGAACCTAACCGCATGGCACAATAATGAAGTTAAAGTTAGTCGTTTGTCAGGTTCAAGGCAAATGACTAATCACTGATGATTAATGACTAAATAACTAAATGACTATTAAATTTGGTTTAGTTGGTGGCGGGGTAATGGGAGAAGCTCTATTATCCCGCCTTATTGCACGGGGCATTTATCAAGGTTCAGAAGTTATAGTGAGTGAACCCCAAGAGTCTCGCCGGAGTTTTTTACAGCAGCAATATGGGGTAGCTGTAACGACGGATAATTGTTTGGTGTTATCTCAAGCTCAAGAGGCGGTGATGTTGGCGGTTAAGCCCCAGGTATTTAGTGCGATCGCTCAAGAATTAGCAGATATCTTACCTATACAAAATACACCTTTAATTATTTCTATTTTGGCGGGTGTGCCTTTAAAACAGCTAGAAGCTGCTTTTCCCCAACTGCCAGTTATTCGCGCTATGCCTAATACCCCGGCTACAGTGGGTGCAGGAATGACGGCTATTTGTACGGGTGCTTACGTTCATGCCAGTCATCAAGCAACAGCTAAGGAAATTTTTACGGCGGTGGGGGAAGTGGTGGAAGTTCCAGAAACGCTGATGGATGCAGTGACAGGTTTATCTGGTAGTGGTCCGGCTTATGTAGCGTTGATGATTGAAGCTTTATCTGATGGGGGCGTGGCTGCGGGTTTACCCAGGGCAGTGGCTAAACAGTTGGCTTTACACACGGTTTTGGGAACGGCAAGACTGATAGAAGAAAGTAAAATTCATCCCGCAGAGTTGAAAGATAGAGTTACCAGTCCTGGAGGAACGACTATTGCGGGGGTGAGCGAGTTGGAAAGGGCTGGTTTCCGTTCTGCTTTAATTGAAGCGGTGAAAGCTGCTGCTCATCGTTCTCAGGAGTTGGGGAAAGGGTGATTGGTGTACAGTACAATTGTTGGTATTTGCTAATCGCGTTTAATCGGTAAAATACGCACCCTAGATTGGGCTTTATCAACTGTTACCAAAGCACCTGATAAGAGTAAAGATTCAAACTGCTTCAGGGCTGAAATAACTATATTTTCAATACTGCTAGGCAAAATATCCTGAGTCCGAACCTGAATGACACTGGGAGTATCTGCCCCTGTTGCCGCCAAAAGAGAACCAAAGTCTAAATCGTGGGTAAAGACAATGTAACCGTTAGTTCTTGCCCACTCCATAATTACCGAATCTTTCTCATGGATATCGCCAACTGTAGACCAGTGGACAGCAGTAATATTATTTTTCTCAAAAACTGCTACCCAATCGGGGGAAAGATTCATATCAATCAATATTTTCATGCACTTATCAGCGGAACTTCAATTTCTTCAGCCCGCCAAGCAGCATAGGCCAGTGCTTCATAGATATCGGCTTCTTCCAGGTAGGGGTAAGCCTTGAGAATGTCATTGGAACTGTATCCAGATGCCATTAAGCCTACGATAGTACCAACGGTAACACGCATTCCTCGGATACAGGGTTTGCCTCCCATTACTTCTGGGTTGCGGGTAATTCTGGTGAGGTTTTGCATGGGTGATTAGATTGGGAAATTAGAAATGGCTGCGTTAATCTTTTTTATTATCGCTCTTTTCCGCTGAACTTCCCAAAGCTGCAACTGAAAGCAAAAAATTTCTACTGGTTTTTTGGGATTGTTTTTCAGTTGCTTTATAGCGCAGGTAATCAACAAAATTGATGAGTTCAGCGAGTGAATCTTCTGGCAATGTCTTAATTAACTCAATAATTTGCTCTCTGTTTTTGGTTAAAGTATCCATGTCTTTATTTAAAGGAATGCTGCTTACTTCAAATACACTATTCTATTTTGACTGGAATTGCTGTCTAACGTTTCTCCTGTTTGTGAAAAAGGTTTGTCCTTATATCATAGTTTTAGCTTGATATAATTGCCTTCAACCGCTAATTTAGCGTAACTTGGGATATGATAATAGTGTTTAAATCTTTGTTTTATTCCGTATGGCGTGAACGACGAGCCATAAGTTAAATGTATTTGGTGAATTTGTTGGTGAATATCAATCATTCATCTTCCAATAGATGAGGTGCTATGTTTGAAACAGCCCAAACCACTTGCTCATTATCCTTATTTTCTTTGAAAAGTTTTTCAACAAGGTTGATAGCTTCAGATCCTCCTACTCCATTCATCAGCAAGAGTGTAGCGTTTTGATAAATTCCCTGAGAGGGATGTTTTAAAGCTCGCACCAAATTTTCTGGAGAAATATAAATCTCTCTCGCACGTTCCCATTTTGGATCAGCAGGTACTTCGGGTATTTTAGAGAACAGTAAAATATAATTTTGATCACTAATTTCCTCCATTTTATCCCAAGCCGAAGCAAATGTTTGTGAACTATTTTTCAAGTTCATTTTTTCTTCATTTAATACAGATTTAATAATATCTAAGTCGTAATCAAAATCCATCTGTTCTAGAACTATTTTCGCCTCCATAGCTATTTTTTGATGTTCAATATTTAGCGCGGCAATTACACCCTTGATTACAGAGTCAACTGCCTCTAAATCGTTATTTTTACTCAGAACCTTCCAATCGGGAATCGGAAAATTCCACCAACCCATACCTTGAACAAGGACACCTAATGCAATTAGTTCCTGTTGTGGCTGAAGTGATAGAGATAAATTTGATGGGTTATCAGTTACACGAAGTACAGCTTCTAGAAATGATTTATCTGCATACTTTATTTGTTCTCTGTGCTTCACACTGGTTAATAAATTTTGTGGATTCATGAATGCGTTATCTTGTATTAGTTCTCTCAAAAAGATACTCCAGTCTTTTCTATCCTCTTTCTGATCATTATTTTTAAGCTGTTCAGAAATATGATTGTGGAGAATTTTGGATAAATCTATTATTATTCCAGAACTCAATTTTTTACTACTAATTTCTTCTTTAATATGTTTAGCTGTTTCTAAATTTGGCTGTTTCTTGAGGAGTAATTGAAACCCTTGAAGCAAAACTTGGTTCTGAAACTCTCTTCCATATTTTCCATAATCTTTCAATTTTTGCGGTGTGAATGGACTATATATTCTTGCTGGTTCAGCAATACATTCATCAATAACTTCTTTTAAGATACTTAAATCTACATAATTATCGCCACATTCTAAAACCAGTCGAATCGCTGCTAACCTTGTCCATGATTGAGTATGATTAGATAAAGATTGTACAATATTTCCAATTAGGTCTGGAGCTTGAGGTATTAGACTAAGCAGTGCTTTAGCAGCGTCAATAACTACAGAAGGATTTGGCGATTCTAGTCGTATCTGTAAGCGATTAACTACTGATTTTATAAGTTCAAATGATGCGTTGTTTACTTCTGTTAAGGCGTTAGCAGCCAGCAAAATATCTGTTAAAGTTGTATTTTCTGGATTATCAAGTTCCAGTAAATGGTTAACAATTATTTCTACCTTACCTAATCCAGCAGCAAATAGGATAACTTCTTTCCACTTAATATTTTGTCTAACTTCCTCTAACCATTTGCATATTTCCTGATCATCTAAATCAGAAACATACTTTGCGGCTGCATATTCACACAGAGTAAGATGAATAAAGTTAATTGTATCCTGGTGCCTTTCTCTAGAGCGTTCAAATATACGACGATTCTCCCAAAAATTTATGCCTGGTTCAGCTTGTTTTTCTGCTTCTAGCTGTGTGTAACCTTTAAACTCAAGCTCCTCAATTATTTTTTCTAGAAGTTCTTCTTCTGAAATATCTGGCTCATTTAGTAGTTTCCATCCTGATATTGTTAGAATGCGTTGTGCCTCTAGTTTGCCAAACTTGATAGGTTCTCTATCTTGTGGAAATTTATCAATACAATAGGCAATAATTTTTTTATAGATATTTGCCCGATTTAAAATAGTATTCGTGCCAGATTGAAATAGTTGAACAATAAATCCCAATAATAGCGGATTTCTAGCTGCTAATGAAGCTGTTTGAGTATTTTTTAGCCAATTCTCAAATAAAATTTCTTGCTCTTTGATATTTTCCTTATCACTTGAATGTATTTCAAAAATTCTCTTGGCAAAAGTTAAGATGTCTGATACTTCTAGAGGCAGGATTTCTACCTGTTTCCAATCACAAAAATATTCTAGCCCGTAACCAGGGCGCGTAGTCATGATAATTCTAGTCATGGCGTGTCCTTTTGCCCAAGCTGTTAGTTGGCTGGCCATATTAGCCAAGTCATCACACTCATCAAACCCATCTACCAAAAGATAATCAGGACAACTCAATGCAAACTTTAATTGATCTTCATTAACACCAGAACTGTCAGCAGCAGCTTTAAAAATTGCATCTTCAAATGTTTTACCTTGCTGTCGGCATAGGTTACTAATGTGCTTTAGCCTGACACGCAAAACTTTTTTCTCTAAAACACATAGCTGATGAGCTAAATACTTTAATAAGGTACTTTTTCCGCTTCCTGGATCACCTACCACAACAGTTAGATCGTATAGATCGTAAAGTTCAGGAATAAATTCCGCTTTAAAAATTACCTGATCACCATCACCGTTGTTTTGTTTTACTTTGAGTGAAATCCAATCAGTTTCTATAGACAGCTTTTTATCAATTCCTAAAACAATAAAGTCAGAGCTAGTTTCTCTAAGCCATTTTGTGTAATTTTGAACAACAATTTCTTGATCTTGGCTTGTAACTGAGCTATTTGCTAGTTCTTTTTCACAAAAAGCATCCGCCCAAGGTTTACCAAAAAAGTCTTGTACTAGATGGTATTTATTTTTCAGTTTTTCCTCCAGTTGTCCTTTATCCCAAACTATTAAAGTTATACCTTTTTGTTTAAGTATTTCGCGTTGAGTCTCTACTTTATCAGCTCGTAGTTTTGCAACAAGACTTTCCTGTGTGCATAACACAAATGTATCTGTTTCATCAACCCAAATTCCTTCAATAAACTTTAAAATAGCACTTTCAATTTTTTCGGGTCCAAAGTTTTTCTCTCGTTTACATTGATATACTCTGTATTTTTCAGAAGACTTTTGTGTAGCATAAATATCAATTCCTTCTTGGTTATCACCCCGTTCACCATACAATTGACAGTGTTCAACATTTCCTTCTAGTCGAGCTAATCGTAGACACAAGCGTTCAAAGTTTTCCCAAGTTAACTTTTCAAATGGAAGCTCTTGTTGTTGAGTTTCTACGGGATGATCGATTTTGTTGGTATCTGGTGGTGTTTCAAGCCAGGACGGAATTTCTTTCTGTAAGCCATTTTTCCGTGTATCAGCGGAGGTAATTTTTGTCGAAGTCACAAACTCTATATCCCATTAAATAGTGTGTGTATCAAAAATATCAAGTAAAGATTCTTAAACTTTGCTCGTTAGCGTCTTGGCGCGAAACATAATTTATATCGCCATTATGCAAACCAGTCATATCATGTATACTTATTATTGATTATGAGTCAATACCAGTCAACAATTGTGAGTCCTGAAACCCTAGAAAACTCCTTGACATTGTGAGTAACCAAAGTTGATTGAAGTGCTATGGCTGTACCGGCAATCAAAACATCCATTTGACCGATTGGAGTTCCTTGCTGCTCCAACTCAGCATGAATTTTAGCAGCAGCAAGAGCAGCTTCTCGATCAAACAGAACCAGGTTAACTCGGCTTAGAAGTTCTTGAAGTTGTTGAATGCGTTTTGCGGGTGAATTAGACTTAGCAATGCCAACTTGTAATTCAAAAAGAACAATCGTAGGAATACTAATTTCTTGAGCAGAGACATTAGCAAGATTTTCAGCAACTTGTCCTTGACCTTTGAAATAATAAATTAGGGTGTTAGTATCCAAAACGTACATCTAAAGGCTCTCCCGCAGAATGTCTTGTCCTGATTCAGCGCGAATTTCTTCTAAAGTGGGAAAGTCATCTTTCCAAGTTCCAGCAAGTGAATAAACAAATTCTGACCAAGGTAACTCGTCAAGATTTTTAACAGTTTGGCTGTTATTTAGATGTTTAGCACGGATAAATTCAGCAAAAGTCAAAATCGCATCAGCTTGATCTTGAGGAAGAGTTTTAGCGATCGCATAAATCTGTTCAGCAATAGTCATAATAGAGTTTTAGATAAAATTAGGTCGGTGAAATTATTTTATCGTAGCTGCAACTACTGAGACAAAAATCCACTATGCAAACACTAGCCGTTACTGAAACCATCACCACCATAGCTGAAGCAGAAAAAAGATTTGGTTTAACTCGCAGTGAATCTCAGGATTTTTTTACAGAATGGCATGATCAATTACCTGAGATTAACCCTAATGACCGCACTAACCTAGAAATTTTATGGCAGCGTTATATTTATCATCGTTCCGGTGGACATTTATTAGAAAGTACAGTAATGCTATTACTTGTCTCTCCATTGCTGACAGTTGCAGGTTTGTATGACCCACCTTTTCGCATCAAAGCTGAAGAATCTGTACAAATCACAATAACCGATAGCGAAGAAACTCTACAGGGTCGAATAGATGTTTTAGTATTGAAAGATCGCCTTTGGATAATTGTTTTAGAGTCCAAAAAAACCATGTTATCAGTTTGGTCGGCATTACCCCAAACTCTTGCTTATTTAATAGCCAGTCCGAATACTGATTTGCCTACTTTTGGAATGTTAACTAATGGTGATGATATTGTCTTTGTCAAAGTCCAAAATCAGCAGTATGCTATTTCACGGGTGTTTGCACCTCTAACTACCCAAAGTGAATTAGAGTCTGTGTGTCGAGTCTTACGCAAAATTGCAGAAACAGTAAAATGATTGATAAAAGTGTAAAATTAAATAAAAGGGAAAATGCTATGCTAACGAAAACAGATTATGCTCTCTGGATTGAAGAAACAGTTAATCTATTGAAAGAAAAAAACTATCAAAATGTAGACTGGGAAAACTTAATTGAGGAGATTGAAAGTTTAGGCAGAAGCGATCGCCAAAAAGTGAGAAGTTTTTTAAGACAATTATTGGCACATCTACTTAAACGCTGTTATTTACCACTTCCTCAAGAATTTCATCACTGGGAAGTAGAAATTCGTAATTTTCGCGTAGAACTTCAGGATATTTTTGATGATTCACCCAGTCTTAAACGCTATGCTAACGAAGTTTTACCAAATTGCTGGCAAGTTGCTTTAGAAGGAGTTCGTCAAGAATATAAAGGTTTCGATTTTCCTGATCAGTACCCTTTTGCTGAAGATATAAAGGGAATTTTACATGATACTTTTTGGTTAGAGCCATTACAATGACTTAAATCGCGTAATTTTACGCATAAATAATCTACTACGCAACCCACCAATTACCAATTACCAATTACTAATTACCAATTACCAATTACTCATCACCTCTTCCCCAATCAGGTTATGATAGTAGATAGTCTGGATGCAAAAGATGATTGAGTGAACTACACCGCACCCTCTTCAGAAATTAATTTAGGGTCGATTTTTCCCTTTGAGTTGGATCAATTCCAACTAGATGCGATCGCCTCTCTCAATGCTGGCCGCTCAGTGGTTGTCTGTGCGCCCACAGGATCGGGTAAAACTTTGGTTGGGGAATACGCTATTTATCGCGCTTTATCCCGTGGTAAGCGTGTATTTTACACCACACCACTGAAAGCCTTATCTAATCAAAAATTACGCGACTTTCGGGAAAAATTCGGATTTGATATGGTCGGTCTATTAACCGGGGATGCTTCTATTAACAGGGATGCACCGATTATAGTCATGACTACCGAGATTTTCCGTAATATGCTTTATGGCACACCCATAGGTCAAATCGGGATCTCTTTAACAGACGTTGAGGCTGTAGTCCTCGATGAGTGCCACTACATGAACGATCGCCAACGGGGTACAGTCTGGGAAGAATCTATTATTTACTGTCCCCGTGAAGTCCAACTGGTCGCCCTTTCGGCTACAGTTGCGAATAGTGAACAACTTACAGACTGGTTAAATCGTGTTCATGGACCCACAGACCTGATTTATTCTGATTTTCGCCCTGTTCCTTTAGAATTTCACTTTTGCAACCCCAAAGGTTTATTTCCCCTACTCAATGACAGCAAAACTAAAATTAATCAACGTTTAATTAAACGCGGTAAAAAGGGTATAGGAGAAAGAGGTAAAGGTAATCGTCCAGAACCACCAAGTATAGTTTATACCCTCAGTCAATTGGCACAACGGGATATGCTACCTGCCATTTTCTTTATTTTCAGCCGCAGAGGTTGTGATAAAGCGGTGGCTGAGGTGGGTGATTTATGGTTAGTCAATAATGAAGAATCCCAAATATTACGTAGGCAGATTGATGATTTTTTAGCCCGTAATCCAGAAGCAGGACGTACTGGACAAATTGCACCCCTGTACAGAGGTATTGCGGCGCATCATGCGGGAATTTTACCAGCTTGGAAAGTTTTGGTTGAAGAACTTTTTCAACAAGGTTTAATTAAAGTTGTCTTTGCTACGGAAACTCTGGCAGCAGGTATTAATATGCCAGCACGGACAACAGTTATTTCTACCCTTTCTAAACGCACTGATAATGGACATCGTTTATTAAAAGCTTCGGAATTTTTGCAAATGTCCGGGCGTGCTGGTCGTCGGGGCATGGATTTACAAGGTCACGTTGTGACATTACAAACTCCCTTTGAAGGTGCAAAAGAAGCTGCTTATTTAGCTACATCTCCCCCAGATCCTTTGGTGAGTCAGTTTACTCCCAGTTATGGGATGGTGTTAAACCTCTTGCAAACCCATACTTTAGAACAAGCAAAGGAACTGATAGAACGCAGTTTTGGCCAGTATATGGCAACTTTGTATTTAAAACCAGAATATGATGAAATTGCAGCTATCAAAGCAGAGTTAGCAAAAATTGAAGCAGAATTAGCCGCAGTAGATGAAAATGAAATTGCACTTTATGAAAAATTGCGGCAGCGTTTAAAAGTAGAACGGCATATATTCAAAACTCTACAGGAACAAGCACGGGAAGACAGACAAGAGCAACTTTCCATGATGTTAGATTTTGCCGTGACAGGAACGCTGTTGAGTTTAAAAGATAAAAACATGACAGCGACTTTACCGTTAACGGCTATATTATATGGTAAAGCTCCTGAAATTGGACCTACTTCTTACTTAGTTTGTTTAGGACAGGATAACCGCTGGTATGTAGCGACAACAGCAGATGTAATTGATTTATATGCAGAGATGCCCAGAGTAGAAGTACCAGAGGATATTTTACCACCTGATGAACTAGGTTTAAAACGGGGTCAGTCAGTGCGGGGGAATGCAGCAACAGAGGCGATCGCTCAGAGTATACCCGATCCGAGCGAATATATGTACATGACACCGGAAGTAGCTGCTCAACTGAGTCGGGTGAATGCAGTACAATCACAAATAGAAAATCATCCCTTGCATAAATCAGGAAATATTGCCAACATATTTAAACAACGAGCGCGGTGTGTAGAATTAGAAGCGGAACTAGAAGAGTTAGAAGAACAAGTAAAACAACACTCACAGCAACACTGGGAAGAATTTCTGAATTTAATTCAGATATTACAGCACTTTAGCGGGTTGGATAATTTAGCACCCACAGAACTAGGACAAATGGCCGCAGCAATTCGCGGTGAAAATGAGTTATGGTTAGGATTGGCGATCGCCAGTGGAGAACTAGATAATTTAGATCCTCATCACTTAGCAGCAGCAGCAGCATCTTTAGTCACAGAAACACCACGCCCCGATAGTCGGGTACGTTTTAACCTCAGTAACGAAACAGCAGACGCTTTAGCCAAACTTAGGGGTATTCGTCGCAAACTGTTTCAAATTCAACACCGTCATAACGTAGCTTTACCTATTTGGTTAGAATTTGAACTCATTGCAGTTGTAGAACAATGGGCGTTAGGAATGGACTGGTTACAACTTTGTGCTAATACAACTTTAGATGAAGGTGATGTAGTTAGGTTGTTGCGTCGTACTCTAGACTTATTATCACAAATTCCTCATGTTCCCTTTGTTACTGATAGTTTACGACAAAATGCCCAAAGAGCAATGCAATTAATTGATCGTTTCCCGGTGAATGAAGCAATGGAATAAACTAAGCAAACCGAGTTCATTGATCATCCCATAAAACCAGCAAACAACAAAGGTAAAAGTATCAAAGCTGATCCTATTAAAACCAAAGTTGCTGGATCAATTTTGATGTGATTTTTTTGTGGATCTGGTATTTTTGACATTCTCTAAAATTGGTAGTTTAGCTAATTTTAAATCATTAATAACTGTAACCTGTAACCTGTAACCTGTCACCTATTATCTCTTTTACCAGGAAATTGAGTACCCATTTCCGTTAGCGCAGAAAAGATGAGATAGGTAATGAGTAAAGCGAAACCTGCAAAAAAAGCAAGTAAATCGTTGTTCATAATATACCTGATTTTATCAACAAAACTATTATAATAGTTGAAGATACCAAAAAAGTAAAAAAATGGGAGTAAACAATGGGGCGCATTAATCCTTACACCCTACAAATGCAAATTACCAGAATGTTTGCGGAAGGACAATCATTCTTTGCTTTAACAAAAGTGCAAGATTGGTTAAAAGAACATAATCAAAACCCGTTAGAATATGAGATTTTTTTTCATAAAAAACCTGCACCTCCTGGTTCTCAAGAAGTGATGGTAATAGAAATAGAACTGAAACGTAAAGATGGACAACCTGTGGACTCTTGGTTACAAGAACAAGTAAATTTACACGCTTAACTAATTTGTAAGCATTCAGCTATCAGCATTTAGCAGTCAGCAAAAAAGAAGAAAATCATCAATAATAGGTTATAAATTTCTCTCATTAATACTTATGTCATTTGACAGAACAGGAGCATCCTTGTTATTACAGCAGTTTTCATGTCTTTAGACCACAGTCAGGGCGAAGCATTCGGATGATAGTCTTAGGTAAAAACCGATAATTAATTGTCCGAATGCTGATGCTTCCAGCACGCTTCGCGAACGCCTCTACATTGTTGACGCGAAACCTAAATCAAAATGTGGTTTATTTACCTGAAAATAGCTGTAACTCAGTTTTTCTTCAGAGAATAACTGATTACTGATAGCTGAATACTTAGACTAATTTCCACAATTATCAATTATCAATTATCAATTATCAATTATCAATTATCAATTATCAATTATCAATTCTTAATAATCACTATCAGCCACACAAATTCCTTTACATTTAATCCCATTAGTAGCAGTGCGTTTACAATGGGGACATAGGACTTTTTCAGTTTCGATATCTTGATTTATTTCTATATTGTTACTTGCGTGTAACTTGTCTTTTTCGGTCTGAATTTTTTCACTCATAAGCATCAAGGAATTTTTTACGGTTTACAAACTTGTATCTACCCATTTACTGGTTACGGTGTTTCCGTGGGTGTGGGTTCTGGTGTTTCTGTGGGTTCTTCTGTAGGTGTTTCTGTAGGTGTTTCTGTAGGTGTTTCTGTAGGTGTTTCTGTAGGTGTAGGTTCAGGTTCTGGGGGATTTTCTGCTGTCACCGTTAACTGATAATCTGTAGATTTAGAAGCTGTGGAAACTACGACAAATTCATAAAATCCCGTTTCTGGTAATGTTTTGGATACAGTCCGCACCGTAGAATCTTCTAAAAATGTGACTTTACCAGAGGGAGAATAAATAGATAATAACACCTGAGAACTAGCATCTAGTTTAACTTCCATTGTTTGATCTTTTGCTAGTCCAGCGATGAAAACTTTACCTCCTCCTGGTTGTAGATTACCACTAACTGTTTTACCTGTAGTCCCAGGATCAAATACTATTCTTGCAAAGGCACTATTAGAAAGGATAGCATTGAGTTTATCATTAACAAATGCGTGCCAAACTTGCCCAACGGGTTGCTCTATAAAATTTTTACCTTGATATTCAGGGAATACACGGAAAAAGGTTGCATCACCTAAGTCATACAAAGCACGACTGCTAACATTTCTGCGGTTAACTTCTACTTTCCAGCGATCGCGTTCTGCTGGGGTATAAGTTCCCATTTGTCTACGCGCTCTACTACTCAAAAGAGACAGTTTATCTAGGGTTTGGGCGGCTATTTGATCCCATTCTTCCCGTAAATCTTCGTCTTCTGGTGTATCATTTAAATCACGTCCTTGGATATTGGGGTTTTTCTCCCAAAAAAGTTGGTTGATTAAACTGATATAAAAGTTATTATCTATACCCAACTGTTGACGGCGATCGCTCAATCTTTGTTTACGTTCTCTTTCTTCAGGTGAAAAATTATTTTCCGGGGTGGTGGGGGTTTCTGTAGGTGTAGGACTTAATGTAATATCCGGGTTACTTCCATCTTGGTTGTTCCCACGGTTACTAATACCCCACCACAACAAACCTATACTACTAAATAACGCCACAGTCACAATAAATACATTTGTTGTAGTCCAAATACTTGTATTTTGGGGTGTGGGAGTAGCAACTGCTGGAGGTGCGGGAGTTTTGGGAGGAGAAACTGCAATAGTTCCTGCGGTGGTTGGGGAAGTTGTGGGTTTTGGGGGTTGAGTAGCTGGATATACTGTAGGTGCGACAGGAGGAGAGTTATTAACTGCTTTTCCATTCAGTGCGTCTAAAACTTGACGTGCTGACTGATAGCGATCGCTTGGTCTGGGAGATAGCATTTTATCTAAAATGTCCCCCAATAAAGGACTAAGGCTAATTTCTCGCCGCCATAGCCATTGTAAATTTTGTGTATCTATTAAATCTTGTGGTAGTTTCCCTGTCAGTAAAACCAACACTGTCACAGCTAAAGCATATAAATCACTGTGAGGATATACTAAACCGGTTTGCATTTGTTCAGGAGGTGCAAAACCAATTTTTCCTAACAAAGTTCCACTACTTCCAGAAGTAATTACCCCAGATTGATAATATTGAGAAGCGACAGTTTGCGCGACTTGTTTCACTCCCCCAAAATCAATTAAAACTGGTAATTGATCCACAATTCTCAATATTAAATTATCAGGAGAAATATCACGATGAATCACACCTACATGATGGATATATTCTAAAACTGGTAAAAGTTGTTCTAATAACTGACGAACTTCAATTTCTGTAAATTTTAAACCTTTTTGTTTGCGGGAATTTAATAAAGAATTATAAGTTTCACCTGCTACATGATCTTGCACTAAAAATAGAGATTCTTTACCTTGTAAATTAATACGTAATAGTTCCCGAAAGCGGGGAATTTGAGGATGTTGTAATTGATAAAGAACACTAGCTTCTCGTTGAAATAACTCCTCTGCTTTTTGCACAATATAAGGAGTTTGCACCTGGGGAGAAAATTCTTTTAAAACACAAGCTTCTCGAAAACGGTTAATATCTTCAGCTAAGTAAGTTTTCCCAAACCCACCTTGTCCGAGTTGACGGACAATAACATAGCGATCGCCTAAAGTTTGTCCTGCTTGAATACCACTATTGACAGGAGTTTCTATTATCTTCTCACCACACTGAAGACAAAACTTACTACCGGATGGATTTTGATGTCCTTGAGAACAATAAAGATTAGTCATAAAGGAATAGGAGTCAGGAGTCAGGAGTCAGGAGTCAGGAGTCAGGAGTCAGGAGTCGTAGGAGCGAAGCATTCGGACAACAAATTATCAATTTTATGAAAAGGCTATTTTCCTGTAAGGGCGAAGCATTCGGGCAACTAATTATCAATTTTTATCACAGGTTATTTTCCGAATGCTTCGCCCCTACTTCGCCCGTACAGGAGTCAGGAGTCAGGAGTCAGGAGTCAGGAGAAAATTAATACCCCAGTCACCAGTCACCAGTCACTTATTCCCTACTTGATCAGAGGCGATCGCATACCAAAACTGCATAAAAGTCTGCTGATTTAGTTTCCCACGCACTTGACCAGGAAACAATGGATCAAATTTTTGATATGTTTCCTCTCTTAACTCCTGAAATGAACGATATTTACCTAATCTACCAGCTTTAGCTAGTCTATCCCATTTTTGGGAATCTTCTATACTATAACTACCTATTTTCCTCCGTGCTATCTGACTCAAATTAGCTTGTTCTATTTTCTTTAACAACTCATCTGCTGTACTATTCCACTGTTCCCGTAAAACCCGATCTTCCGGTTTATCTGTTAATACCCTTCCCCGCAACCCTGGCCTGATAGCATAAAATCTTTCATCTACTGTCTTAGTAAACACCGCTTGGGAAATTTCCAACTCTTGCACACGGTTAAAAACCTCCTCAACACTGCGGTTTTTATTTCCCACACTGATAGGATTATTGATAGATGGTATACCGGGAACTTCCACTTTAGGTAAACTAATTGATGTAACACTTCTTACCATAAAATGTCCCAATGCCCACATACCACCACCAATTAAACCGACTCCCATAGTCATAGTAAAAGTGACAGCAAAAGGACGCAACCATATAGGCATCGGTATATTTTGCAGTGCCAGGTGAGTAGTTCTATATACTTTTTTCCCTGGTGCAGCTACCATTGTTTGTAACCTGCTCAGGTGAGTGTTTTTGTTATTAACAGAAGGTTGCATAGTATTTGGATTAGTATTTATGTTATGGATAACTGTAGAAACAGAACCAGAAACAGATGTTGGTGCTGGTAAATCTTTCAGAACTTGATCTGCTGTTTGATAGCGATCGCTTGGTTTATATGCCAACATCTTTTTTAAGACTGCTGTTAATTTTGGACTTACTTTAATTTCCTTTCCCCAATACCAAGTCCCGTTATAACTATCATAAAGTAAATGCGGTTCTTTACCAGTCACTAACACCAAAGCCGTTACCGCCAATGAGTATAAATCACTGCTTTTAAATACTTTTCCCTGAAGTAACTGTTCTTCTGGTGCATAACCTTTTTTACCTAATAAAGTACCATTTCCCACCAACTTAGTCTGCCAAAAACCCTGATAAGCTGGTAATTGTTTTACACCACCAAAATCAATCAACACAGGTAAACCATCTTTTTGGCGTAAAATCAAATTATCAGGCGAAATATCACGGTGGACAATATCTAAAGAGTGAATATAACTCAAAATCGGGAGAATCTTGTGTAAAAGGTTAATAACTTCCTCCTCACTCAAAGATTTTCCCTGTGTTTGCAGTTGTTCAAATAACTGATAATAATTAGCGCCTTCCACATAATCTTGCACTAAAAAGAAAAAATCTTTAGTACCAATTTTAGCTTGTATAGATTCATGAAATCTGGGAATTTGCGGATGTTTGATTTTTTTAAGTACGTTCGCTTCCCGTTCAAATAACTCTTGAGCTTTTTGTAAATCTTCTTTTTTAGTGACTTGGGGCGCAAATTCTTTTAAAACACACTTTTCACGGGCTTTTTGTCTATCAATCGCCAAATAACTCCGCCCAAAGCCACCTTGCCCCAGTATACGCCCAATTTCATAACGATTATTGATTACCTGTCCTACAGTCAGCGGTAAAGATTCTCCGCACTGAGTACAAAAACTGTTACCATTATTATTTGCGTGTTGTTTGCTGCAATAGACGGACATGGTAGGGAACATAGATCAATATACTGATACAGTTCTACAATATCAAAAAGGTAATTTACGAACTATTGTGGTGACTGGTGACTGGTGACTGGTGACTGGTGACTGGTGACTGGGTTATTAACTTGCCCTAGTTCTTCTACCTCCTGAACTCCTGACTCCTAACTTATGAACCCAAAAACACAAAAAGCGATTCAAGAACTAGAAAAATTTGTTTCTACTCCCCTAGCAGAAACACTGGAACAACATCAAAAAACTACACCCCAAGAAATCGCAATTAACCTATTTAAAACTGTAGCTGCTACCGTACCAGCTTACAAAGCGTTTTTAGCAACACATCACATCAACCCGGCAACAATTCAAACTTTAGCAGACTTCCAAAAATTACCAGTTATTTGTAAAGAAAATTATATTTCTCTTTACACTCTACCAGAGCTATGTCAAGATAGAATATTAGGAAGCTGTGATATGATCGCGGCTTCCTCTGGCTCAACGGGAAAATCCACATTTTGGCCGCGTTTCTTCACTGATGAATTACAAATAGCCACCCGGTTTGAGCAGATTTTTCATGATAGTTTTGATGCAGATAATAAAAGCACCTTAGCAATAATTTGTTTTACCTTGGGAACATGGGTAGGGGGAATGTTCACTACCAATTGTTGTCGGTATTTAGCAACTAAAGGTTATCCCATTACAGTCATTACACCTGGAAATAATAAAAGCGAAATATTGCGAGTTGTGCAAGAATTAGGTGGTAATTTTGAACAAGTTGTATTATTAGGATATCCGCCATTTTTAAAAGATGTTATTGATACGGGAATTACCAATGGTTTACAGTGGAAACAATATCATATTAAATTAGTAATGGCAGGAGAAGTATTTAGTGAAGAATGGCGGAGTTTAGTAGGTGAAAGAATAGGATCAGAAAATCCTTGTTATGATTTTGCGTCAATGTATGGAACGGCAGATGCAGGAGTTTTAGGAAATGAAACACCTTTAAGTATTTGTATTAGAAGATTTTTAGCAGCAAACCCAGCAGCAGCAAAAGTATTATTTGGAGAGTCACGTTTACCGACATTAGTACAGTACGATCCTTGTAGTCGGTTTTTTGAAGTTGAAGAAGGAAGATTAATATTTTCTGGTAATAATGGCATTCCTTTAATTAGATATAATATCTTCGATAATGGGGGGTTAATTAGTTATTCAGAAATGCTGAAATTCCTAGCTGAATGGGGGTTTGATCCGGTTGCTGAGTTAGGTGAAAATAGAGGAATACATCAATTACCATTTGTTTATGTTTTTGGACGTGCTAATTTTACCGTTTCCTATTTTGGTGCAAATATTTATCCTGAAAATGTGACAGTGGGATTAGAACAACCGATAATTAGAGAATGGGTAACGGGTAAATTTGTGTTACAGGTAAAAGAAGATCAAGATAAAAATCGCTTTTTATCTGTTGTTGTGGAATTAGCACCAGGGGTAGAAGGTAGCATTGAAAAAACTGCAACTATTACTAATTCTATTCTTGCTCAATTGTTACGTTTAAATAGTGAGTTTGCTAATTATGTTCCTGGGGAATATCAAACACCCCAAGTAGAATTAAAACCTACAGGTGATGGGGAATATTTTCCCGTGGGTGTTAAACATAGATATACTCGCAATTGATAATTGACAATTGATAATTGATAATTGATAATTGACAATTGCAATGATATGGGTTCTGCCTATAATAGAAGTCAGAGACTTCTTAAATTCATTCCCATACAGAGTATGGGAACGAGTAATGATTTTCTGATATGATTAATACCATAATTTACACTTATAATGATACAATTACTGCACGGTTATTTAGTTAATTAATGAATAGTTCTGGTATAAAGTCTATCCTTCATCCTTTGCGAATTGGTGAACACATTGCCCGCTATCCAATTATTCAAGGTGCAATGTCTGTGGGTGTATCTGGTGCTAAACTGGCTAGTGCAGTGGCTAACGCTGGTGGAGTGGGTGTCATTGCTTCAATGGGAATAGGGTTAAATTCTCTGTATTTTCACAAACGCCAACGGGGTAGTTTTTTTACAGCGAATCAGTTAGCATTGAAAGATGAAATCAGCAAAGCACGGATTATTAGCCCAGAAGGAATTATTGGTGTTAATGTTTTAGTTGCTACTAGAGATTATTTGACATTAGCTCAAACTGCGGCAGCAGCAGGGGCAAATTTAATTATTACTGGTGCGGGATTACCTTTGACTTTACCAGAATTTACGGTAGACTATCCAGATGTGGCCTTAGTGCCAAGTGTAGCTAACGTGCAAGCTGCAAAGTTGATTTGTGAAACTTGGAAAAGCCAGTATAATCGTTTACCTGATGCTTTGATTTTGGAAAATTGTCAAAAGGTGGGAGGACATTTTTCACAGTGCGAACAGGCGAATTTTCCTGGTTTTTCCATTGAGTGGGTAATTACTGAATTACGCGAGTATTTAGCACAACAAGAAAAGAGCATACCATTAATTATTACTGGGGGAATAAGCGATCGCACAGAAATTGATCAGATATTAGGGATGGGAGCAGATGGTGTACAAATTGGTACTCGCTTTATTACTACAGAAGAATGTGATGCTGATTTGCGGTATAAAGAATTTCATCTAAGAGCAACTCCAGAGGACATTGTGACAGTACCGAGTCCAGTAGGAAAACCCAGTCGTGCTTTAAAAAATGCCTTTGCGGAAAGAGCGATATCTTCAATAAGCTGCGCTAACGCTGATTTATCATTGTTAGAACGTAGATGTATAGCAAATTGTTTAGAATCTTGTTTATGTAGAGATACTAAAAAAACCTATTGTTTACTGCAAGCACTTTCTAAAGCAGCGTGTGGAGACATAGAAAATGGTTTAATTTTTTCTGGTGCTAATTTGGGATCAGGCGATCGCATCATCTCAGTTTCCGAATTAATGGCAGAATTAACCTGTTGACAAAATATGGGGAAATAGGGAAAACATTATTTACGTATTCCCTATTCCCTATGACTTTAGCGGTGGCGATCGCATTTAATAAACATTTAATAAACATTTAATAAAAATTCGCCCAATCTATACCATTAAAAACTAATATTTGAATTAAACCATAAGCCAAAGCTGCACTACCGATAGGAACAGTTAAATTATCAATACCCAGAAACGAAAAAGCTTCTAAAAATGTAGCTATAATAGCTACAATTATTGATATCAGCCATATTTCCCAAGAGTTTCCTTGGGTTGGCAGTAAAATCAACACAGTCATCAAAAAACTAACAAACGTCATGGTTAAAGAACCTTCCCAACTTTTGTTTGCACCAAAAAGTTTATATTTATGTTTACCAAATCTTTGCCCGATTAAAGCCGCTAGTCCATCTCCCCAAGCCATAATTAAAATACCTAAAGCTGCATATTGGGGTTGGTGTAAATACCAAAAACAAGCAACTAAAATCCCAATACTAACTGCATAAAAAAATGTACCTAAACTTTGACGACCAACGCTATTAATTCCTGGTAAAAGGGGGAAAAAATAGGATAATAAAGTAATAATGCCAGCTAAAATTGCAGATGTAATGCCAATAATAGCAGGGATATTGAACCACCAAGCCAGTAAAATTACATTACCTGCGCCAATATGGACTATTTTACGGATAATTTCGGGTTCACTGTCGGTAAAGCGACTAACTAACCAGGCGACGAAGATAACAAGTAATACCCAAGCCGCAGCAACGGAAATTTGTTGCCACAATGGGAGAATAGATTCTAAACCGAGAAATGTCATCAACAATGTAATCAACAATGTAATCAACTATGTAATCAACAATGACGCAACTGATAATTTTGAGACTGTGATTCTTGTTATTTAAACCTAATACTACTGTAGGCGATTTGGGCATGAAAATAATATTGATTGGGCTAATTAAAGGTTATCGCTTATTCATCTCTCCTCTGTTTCCGCCGACTTGTCGCTTTCAACCAACTTGTTCAATGTATGCTATCCAAGCTATTGAGCGTTTTGGGGTGTTCCGTGGTGGTTGGATGTCTATTTGCAGAATTTTACGTTGTCATCCGTTCCACCCTGGTGGTTATGATCCTGTTCCAGAAGTGGGGGAAAAGTCTTGTTGCGAACATCGGGAGTAACAGATACAGAACTGGTTGGAGAAAATTGGGTACTGGAAAACTCATTCAAAACCTACTACAAAACTTACTATTTTACAAGCTGAGTTGATAATATGCGTCCATATCACCAAATTTCCATTATTGAATGTGGTGAACCTTTAGTGAAAATTCCCTTAGAACGGTTTGCGGTGGAGACTCCCCATCCTTATGAAAAATTAGGTGCTGACTATGGGGGATATTCTGCTTATTTTTTGCGTGCAGGTGTGGTGCAAAATTTAATTGAGGCACAAAATTATTTACAATTGTTACATCCTGGTTGGTGTATTCAAATATTTGATGCTTATCGCCCGGTAGCTGTGCAGCAATTTATGGTAGATTATAGTTTTGCCCAAGCTGTGCAAGCCGGGGGATTAAATGAGAGTGATTTATCGACTCAACAACGGGAAGAAATTTGGCAGCAAGTATATGAAATTTGGGCTGTACCAAGTTTAGATATGAATACTCCTCCTCCCCATAGTACAGGTGCTGCGGTGGATATTACTTTAGTCGATGAAAATGGGGAAGTTGTAAATATGGGTTCACCGATTGATGAAATGTCTGAGCGATCGCACCCTGATTATTATGCCCATTCTGATGCCCATTGTCATCAAGAATATCATCGCCATCGAGAATTGTTACTAAATGTGATGTTAAAGGCAGGTTTTCAACGTAATCCTAGAGAATGGTGGCATTTTTCCTTTGGTGATCAAATGTGGGCTTGGTTGTGTAATCAGCAAACCGCACGCTATGGGCGTTTCAATAATGAATAATTAGGGTTGGCTGAAAAAGTCCCTTCGTTGAGGCAGGGAATAGGGAATAGGGAATAGTTTGGACTCAATCGCTCAATTACTTGTCTAGATTGAGTTTCCCATCTTTTTGACCTCTGTTAATACTACCCTTGACAATTTTTCCTTTTCCTTAACTTGTCACCAATGATCTTTTAACAATTCTGCTAAAATTTCGGGAGTTAAGCCGTTTTCTTCTGCTTCTTGGCGAATCTGTTGAACAATTTCTTCAAAACTTGTATTTTTTAAAAGTTCTTTAAGGATAAGATTACAAACAATCAGGGCATTTTTTTGTTTTTCGGGTTCTGCTTCTCGGTATGCTTTGGCAATTTCTGGGTCAACTTGAAGGGTAATTGTTTCCATAATAAGTTAAGCCTCTATTAATTGACATTGTTAATTATAACAAATTAAGATTATTTGTGCTTGACATTATCCTCAATAAATTTCTCTGGTTTCTGCTTTGGGGTTGTGGCGTTTGATTAAAATAAAAAAGCCCAAATCTGTAATTGAATTTTATTTCTACATTAATTGTCAATTATCAATTGTCAATTATCAATTGATGATGGCATTCCCAGTCTGGAGACTGGGAACGAGAGGTTAGTTAGCTTTTTTGTATCGGAAATTAAAGATTTACCATTTATGTCTGATCCATTCGTAAATCTCTAAATATTTCGCACCGGGAATATTCCAAGAATTATCATACAACATACCCTGAATTGCTAATTTTTTAAACTCTTCGGGTTGCTGATACCATAAATCTATAGCCCTTCCCATTGCTGATTCTAATGCTAGGTTATCCATGTCATAAAACACATAACCATTGCGTTTTTCTGGTGGTAAATTTTGATCATAATCTCTGTCAAAAACAGTATTTACTAAACCTCCAACACCCCGAACAATGGGTACAGTTCCGTATTTTAAACCGATCATTTGGGTTAAACCACAGGGTTCATAATTACTGGGTACAACTATCATATCTGCACCAGCATAAATGAGGTGAGATAATTCTTCATTGAATCCCAGTTCTAAATGCACATCTGGGTTATTATTTAAAAATTGTTTTTCATGGTAAAAATGAGCGTTAATTGCTGATTCTGTAGCTGAACCTAACAATACAAATTGCGCTCCTCTATTCAAAGCATAGTACATGGTATGGTGAACCAAATGGACACCTTTTTGATTATCTAAACGACCGATGTAAGCAATGATGGGTTTTTTCTCATCATGAGCTAACATCAATCTTTCCCTTAATGCTTTTTTGTTATATGCCTTTTGTTCAAATTCATCCCAGTTGTAATTATTAGGGATGTAACGGTCAACTTCGGGATTCCAAAAATCGTAATCAATGCCATTGAGAACTCCACTAAATTTGTCTTTTTGCAAATATAATGTATGTCCTAAACCACAACCCACATCACTGGTTTGAGCTTCGACTGCATGATTTGGTGATACTGTGGTAATTGCATTGGCGTAATTAATCCCTGCTTTCATAAAATTGATCGCAAAAGGATTAAAATTATCCCGCAGTTTGTCGTATTGAAAATAATATTCTGGGCGATTTAAATTGGTAGCTTGGAGAGTTTCTACACCACCCATACCTTGATGTTTAAAGTTGTGAATGGTGTAACAAACTCTTTGATATTCCATGCCATGATATTTATAAATTTCATACAACATGACAGGAATTAACCCAGTTTGCCAGTCGTGACAATGAATGATATCCGGTCTTTTATTACTTTGCAGTAAAAATTCTAAAGCCGCTTTGCTAAAGAAAGCAAACCTCATGTTGTCATCATCGCAACCATAGTAACAACCTCTATTAAAGAAATTGTCTTGACTGTGGGGTTGAATGAAGAAACAAACCCGACCATGTACCCACCCGCAGTATACAGAACAGTGAACTGCGCCACCATACCAGGGTACCCACAGGTTAAGGTAGGCATCGTGAAGACCCCATATATGATCGTAACGCATACAATCATACATTGGGAGAATAAGTTCAACAGTGTTTCCCCGTCCTTCTAACTCCCTGCTAAGTCCATAAACAACATCCCCCAAACCCCCAGCTTTTATTACAGGAGCGCATTCTGAGGCAATTTGTACTATGTACATTCCTAGCCCTCGCCTTACAAAACTTTATGTTTACTATATAGCAATTTATGAAAAATGTACTCATTGACAACTGGGTATTGGGATGATAAACGAGGATTGAATTTTTGGGTGTGGGGTGTAGGAATTTTCATTTTCACTCTTGCCTCTTGCCCGTCCTCACAGATAACATAACTATTCAAACGGACTTGATATTACTCCTGACTCCTGATAGCGTAGCGTAAGCCACATTTTGCTGTAAATTAAGATGTCAGCAAGGGAATCTATCCTCAGAATTATTATCAAAGCATTAAGTTTCCAGACAAAATCCTGGGATTTATGTCTGAAAAGAGTATGCTTCAAACCAGAAGATATCGAAATTGTGTATTACAGCAGTTTTTACCTAGTTAGACCATAGTAGAGACGTTGCGTGCAAATTCTCTACAAGGGTTTTAAAGATTGTTTTGTGGTTCATTTACCTGAAAATCGCTGTCATGTAATTTGGTAATCTCAATCTATCAAGGTAAAAATTTCAGACAAAATTGTGTGGTTTAGGTTCTGACATAATATCTAAAAATATTTTTAATATGTGAATTTTCCATTATTGGAACTTAGTAATTTTAAAATTTAGTAATTTTAAAATATACGAATTACATTTTTAGACAAAATGATCGGATTTATGTCCTATGATCATGTGCATAAAGCTTTATATGTATCGGAAATTTGGATTATTTTAAATCTAGTTATGCAAAAACATTTAAAAGGAATTAACTCCTAATTTAGAGGATAAAACAATGAAGAAAATAGTAATTGCGGACTTAAAATATAATGCAGGAAGCCTTTTTCGTGAGCTATCTGTGGTTGAAACAAAGACTGTATCTGGTGGTAGTGGTGGGAGCGTCAATAATTATTTTATATCGGGTAATACTGGAAACGTGGAGAATACAGGGACTGGTGACGTTAAAGGTGTAGATAGTGGCATCAGGGATAATAAGGTCGCTACTGTAGACTATTCCAGGTCAATATACGTCGTCATAAATTCTTGGTGATTAATTATTTGTATTCTGGTACTGACATTAAGAAATTTTTAGTTGGTTGAGGGTAAAACATTTTTTTAGGGCATTTGTTTTTACAGATTTTACTCCTCATAAATCATAAATTTTCATACCTGCTCATTTCTGGATTGGTAAATTAAGACAATGGCTGCAATCATGAATACTGAATTACATTCTGTTCAAGTCAATGGGCTTTTTCAGAAACTGACTTTAGAAGAAATGGAGTCAACGTCAGGAGGTAATACTGTTATTCCTTTATGGAGTAGTGGTTTAGCGGCTTTCTCTCTCAATATGTTTTGTGATGAGTTAAATAGTTTATTCAGTGAATATTACATACCTCCGATTTTTAACGACAACAAGCTTTTTACGGTTGATTTTTCAGAAATAGATGTCTATTTGGTAGTTTAATCATTTGCGGGGGTTAAAAATTGGTTTGTACCGACTCTTAACCCCTTAAAAATTACACGGCTATTGTCTCTAAAGTTCGAGATTGTTGCTGACGACGACCGTGGTAAATCATTTGAATAGGTTTATCTTGACCTGTCACCAAACCACGGCGTTTTGGTTTAACTTCACGAGTATCTGCTAGTTCCATTTCCCAACCTTGGAGGATTTTAGCTAGTGCTAATTTCATTTCAAATTGGGCAAATGCTAGACCAATACAACGTCTTGCACCAGCGCCAAAAGGGATAAATTGATATGGTGAAAATTGTTTTTCTATAAAGCGTTCTGGGTTAAATTGTTTAGAGTTGGGATAAATATCTTCTCGATGGTGAGTGAGGTAAATTGAACCCATCACAACTGTACCTGGTTCTAGTTGATAACCATCTACAGAAATAGGGGTTTTTACCCGACGGGGAAAAGTCAACATTCCCACGGGATAAATCCGCAAAGTTTCATTACAAACGGCGGTGAGATAAGGTAATTTAAAAATAGTATTGGAATCAGGATTTTCGCCTAAAGTATCAAGTTCTGCTAATAATTTTTGGCGGACTTCTGGTAGTTTATGAACCCAATATAAAGCCCAGGCTATGGCTGTAGCTGTGGTTTCATGACCTGCTACTAACAAAGTCATTAATTCATCCCGTAATTCTACATCAGTCATTGGTTGACCGTCTTCATCCCTTGCAGACATTAGCAAACTGAGGATATCTGTACGTGATGGGTCAGGATTTTCTCTGCGTTCCTGAATTTCTGCATACAGAAGTTGGTCAGCTTTATTTTGACGACGTTCCTGTATTTCCCAAAGTGTGGAAAGACCAATCACTTTTTGTAACGCTGGAAAATATAATAAAGCCACTCTCCAAACTTCACTACCTGCTTCCAGAATTTCACATAGTAAGTGTTGTAATTTTTCAGCCCGTTCACCTTCATAAAGTCCAAAGACAGCTTGCATCATCACCCCCAGAGTAATTTCTTGGGTAACTGTTCGCACATTAAAAGGTTGATTTATTTGCTGTTTGCCGATGACTTTTTCGGTGATATTATTAATTACATCAGCATAAGTTCGCATTCTTTCCCCGTGTAAGGGAGGCATGATTAACTGCCGTTGTCGCTGATGTTCTTTACCACTTTGAGAAATCAGAGAATTTTTACCTAGTAACCCTTCAAATAGTTGATTTAAATCGCCTGGTGCTTCTAATTCTTTGGTATCATTGCTCAAAACCTGCTGCATTGCTTCTGGGCTATGAATAAAGACCATAGGAGGTAAATTGTAATCCAGCTTGAGAGTAAAAATATCACCGTAGGTTTTGGCGCTTTCTTCCATGTAGGACATGGGGCTAAATACCCAGCGTAGCATTTGCAGGGTAACTGGAGTTTTGGGTCCTTGGGGTAGAGGCATAAAAGTTTTGTAGTAGATGTTAGTTTTTTACTAAATATCTTATAGCAAAATTCAGAAGTCAGGAGTCGTAAGGGCGAAGCATTCGGGCGACAAATTATCATTTTATCAAAAGCCTATTTTTCTGTAAGGGCGAAGCATTCGGGCGACAAATTATCATTTTATCAAAAGGCTATTTTCCTGTAAGGGCGAAGCATTCGGGCGACAAATTATCATTTTATCAAAAGGCTATTTTCCTGTAAGGGCGAAGCATTCGGGCGACAAATTATCATTTTATCAAAAGGCTATTTTCCTGTAAGGGCGAAGCATTCGGGCGACAAATTATCATTTTATCAAAAGGCTATTTTCCTGTAAGGGCGAAGCATTCGGGCGACAAATTATCATTTTATCAAAAGCCTATTTTCCGAATGCTTCGCCCCTACTTCGCCCCTACTTCGCCCGTACAGAAGTCAGGAGTTAATGAGAAAACGAACCACACAGATACAGAGGACAGGGAGGAAAGAAGGTTTTAGAGATATTTTGCGTCAGCTTCCACACCCGCCATGAAATTCATTTCATGGCTAATAAATCAAGTAAACTAAAGTTTACTGAAGAATTTTCTGGTTATTGAGTCATCTTTAGATGACTTTGGCTATTAGCAAAGAAATATGGCTAACGCCACGCTTCGCTATCATTTCCTTGCGGGCTATTGGTTTGTCATGCTGCTTTCATAATCTCTGCTTATGTTTTGCATTCTAAAACTGCAATAAACCTTTACAACCGTGAAGATGTAAAATTTTGGTTACATTACAGTAGTTTTCAAGTCTTCAGACTTCTCTTATTTCCCCTTTGCGCCTTTGCGTCTTTGCGTGAGATAAAAAAGTCATTCATGAAAACCACTGTAAACCAGCATTTAAAGTTTCCGACGATTTTATTAAGGTACTCAGCATGACAGCAACTACAACAAAGGCATCTTCCGCAGTTCCAAGTTTTTGTGAAGGTATTCAATATTTTGGGGAAGCATTGCCAGATTTTGAAACTTATGGTGCAACGCCGGTGATAGAATCGGGCAAAGGTGCGATCGCCTCACCAACAGACCCAAAAGCAGTTTATCAAACCCTACTAGCTGCCGATGCCCTGCGCTACCTGACTCTACAAATTACTGGTAGTAAGGCTTCTGGACATCCCGGCGGTTTTGCCAGCCAAGCGGAAGCTTATGCAGCTTTGGTCATGCTGGGACATAAAAACATTATCACCGAAGTTGGACACCACGCCCCCGGTTTTTATAGTGCCATGTTTCTCGACCGTTCTTTAGAAGACATGGGCATTTCTACAGTACAACAATTGCGCGATCGCTTTCGGGAAAAACACGGTTTATTAGGACATTTATCCGGTTATATTCCTGGTATTCTCGCCCCTGCTGGTCCTTTGGGACAAGGACAACATTTTGCGATGTCTGCTGCACTGCTACACCGTGACAAACTCTTCCCCTTCACCGTGGGAGATGGGGGACTCGGTGAACCCTACATCATGAGTGCAATGGCGCATTTTCACACCGCTTACCCCAATGTAACCAACTTCCTACCTATCCTAGTTTGGAACGGTTACAGCCAAGAACATCATAGCATGGTATCTTTAAAAACTACCGATGAAATGATTGCTTATTGGAAAGGTAACGGTTTTGCGGAAGTGATCATCGTTGATGCCAAGGAATTTGACGACCAAAACCAACCGGGAGATTACGTAGATAGTACCATTTTCTCCTTCCAAAAACGGTTAGAATTTACCAAAGCGGTATTAGTAGGCGTTGATAAAGCTGCCCGTTCTGCTTTGAGTGGCACATTAACGGTATTTATCATTAAACAACTCAAAGGCGCGGGTGTTCACGCTTTAGGGGCAAAATCTCACAACCTCTATCCTCAAGATACCTTAACCGCGCCTCACATTGTCACAGCCTTACAAAAACGCGCTTTACCTGTAGAAGCATGGCAAACAGTCCGCACAAACGCCGAACGTGCCGGAGGTGGACCCGCAGCGAAAACTGTAGTTACAGAATTTGAATTACCTTTAGCAGACATCGGCGAATTACCATTAGAAGAATATGCAGTTGGCGGAGATCCAAAAGTTTCCACAACCGCAATGGGAAGGTTAGTAGGAATAATCGGAAATAAAGATAAAAATTTCCTAGTAACTAACGCCGATGGTAACGCCGCTTCAGGAATTGGTAATATTAATGAAGCCTTAAAAATCATTCACCCCACAGCAGATGAAACCTATCATCAGGCTCCAGGAGGTCAAGTTTACGAGCCTTTGAGCGAAGATGCTTGTGCAGGTTTAGCAGTGGGTTTATCCTTAATGGGGGCGAGAAGTTTGTGGTGTTCCTATGAATCTTTTGCCATCAATGGTTTACCAATTTGGCAAACAGTCACCCAAGCAATGGCAGAATTAAGAAGAAAAACACCGTCAACTATTACCTTATTTACTGCCGGTGCATTAGAACAAGGTCGCAACGGTTGGACACACCAAAGACCAGAAATTGAAGCTTATTTTGCTTCGATGATGAGAAATGGTAATGTATTTCCTGTTTTTCCCCCCGATGCTAACAGTATTCAAGTCTGTTATGATTGGGCTTTGGGAACAAAAAATAAGGGAATTGTCATTACTGCAAGTAAGTCACCTTTACCCATTAGAACAACTTTAGAACAAACAAAAGAAGGGTTAGAAAAAGGCGCGATTTTATTACATGAAGTTGCGGGAGGAAAACAGGTTGTATTTGCTGTAATTGGCGATATGACCTTAATTCCCGTGTTTGAAGCGGCGGCATTTTTAGAGACTGAAGGTATTGGGGTGAAGATAATTTCTGTTATTAACCCCCGGCGTTTATATCGTGCTAATGATACAGCTTGGGATACTTGTTCTGAACCTGATGGTGGGTTTTTGAGTGATGCAGAATTTGATAGTTTGTTTGCTGGTGATGCGTTAATTGGTGTGACTGGTGGTGCAGGTGCGATGTTAGAACCTATTATGTTACGCAGTACCAGTAAGCGGGATATTTTCGCTTGGAAGCGTGGGGAAACTACCGCAAGTGCGGGTGAGTTGATGGCGTTTAATGGGTTGACTGCGGAAGCGTTGACGAAGCGGGCTATTGAGTTGGTGCATTAATATCATATTTCTGTAGGGTGTGTTAGCGATCGCGTAACGCACCTTACTAGCTATTGATATCATTGCATACTTGATGGGATTGAATTTACCAATTTTTCAAATTGATTATTTTCTTCAAAAAAATATAAAGCATCTTTACTTAACCAACCTAATAATTCCTTGGCATCTTTGTAGGTTGTCAGTAATTCATCAAATGACAATTTTTTAGTATTGAATACAGGTTCATGATGAAATACACGGTTACGGATAACTCTTATTTCATATAAACTTCTGCGTATTCGCTGTATCTCGCGTGCAAAATTGAGATTGGTAGGAGCATCGGAAAAAACATCCTTAATATAACGATTTTTTTGAATAAGCCAGATAATTTTGTCATAGTCAGAACCCATAATTTCTGTCCAAAAACCAAAATTTAGCTCAGGTGTTAAAGTATCTGATGTGATTAGCTTGTGATATTGTGGATTGTTAATTTTCTTATTTTGTTTGTTAATTTCTTCTTTTGCTTTATCTATCTGTTGTAATAATCTTGCTCTTTGAGTATTACCATTTTTGTCTTGCTTTTCTGTTGCAGCCTTTCCATTTAACCATTTACCAGCTTTTTCCTCAAACCAATTATCGCCAAATTCTTGAACAAGAATATTACTAATTCTATTTCTTAAAGTAAGCTCAAATATACATAAAAATGAATATAGAGATTCGGATAGTCTCATATTCAGTTTATATAGTTGTAATGCCTCTAGCTTATCTTGATTGGTAGCAATCAAATATGTTGACAGGCGTGGTTCGGAAAAAACTATACAAAGACTATCATAGGTACTAGAGTCAGACATATTAAAAATGTGGGTATTAATTATCTCATAAGGATTAGTTATAGCTCAGTATAATATAGTTCGAGTTCTTCAAACCGAAAATATTTATTCTAGATACTTGACAAATCTAGGAAATATCCTGTAATATATATAGTGTGAGCCTTGGGTACTCCTTGGAGCATAAAGTTTGATGCAGCCTTCAAAACGTGAACAGCGAGAAATAGGCTTGCTCACAATTTAGAGTTCCCGACCCCAAGGTAAGAATTTTTTTAAACTGAATAACCGCTTTTTAAGTGATGGATTAATTGCTGGTTGGTGCTAGTCCGATGTTAGAAACTATTATGTTACGCAGTACCAGTAAGCGAGATATTTCTGCTTGGAAGCGTGGGGAAACTACCGCAAGTGCGGGTGAGTTGATGGCGTTTAATGGGTTGACTGCGGAAGCGTTGACGAAGCGGGCTATTGAGTTGGTGCATTAATTAGAACGCAGATGTACGCAGATGAACGCGGATGTTTTGGTGTTTGTTGCGTACATTTGCTGTTTTGTTTTTTTAGGAAAAGAGAGTATTCTTTATTAATTTTATCAAAAATGTAAGGTTGAGTAACAAGTATGGTATCTAAAGATATTTTTATGTTTATAGATGAAACTGGTACTGACGAAAAATCAAATATCCTTGCAATTGCTTGTATTACAACACATGATCCTGATTATTTGAGAAGTAAATTAGAGAATTTAAGAAAAAAACTTTTAAAAGACCCCATCCGTCTTACTCTAACAAGTGTCAAAGATTCTCTATCCAAAAAAGGATTTCATTATTGTGCAGATGATACTACTGAAGTAAGACCTCATGTTATTAATTTAATAAGTCAACTACCATTTCAAGCTTATATTTGTTATCAGGAAAAAGAGAGTGATTTTGACCCTAGCAAGGGATATGGTTGGTATGATAAACTATTTGGTCGTCTTATATTTGAACGGTTGCGAGCGAGTTATGATGTACCTATTCATATTTGTTTTGAACAGCATGATAGTCGTTTTGAAGCTCGACGCAATGAATTAGAAAAAATTATTAATCAGCAAGTTGGAGAAATTCAATTACGGGATCAAGTTAAGTTTGTTATTTCTCCTAAAATTATCAGTGCTGGTAAAGATGAACCTTGTTTAGTAATAGCAGATTATGTAGCAGCTATATTTAAAGATTATGTGGTAAGTGAAGTTAATAATTTCGGTTCTTCTTGGCAAGGACGCAACTTTGAAAGAATTAGGACAAAGATTAGATGGATTCACGAGTATGGAACAAAAAATTTCTTCACACGCAAAAATCCACTTCCCTAAATATAAAAATCCATATTCATAGATGTACTATACTGTAATATATGCTATAATCTGAGCGGTTCTGGAAGCGTAAAATTTGTGGGCGCGAGTCGTGTCCGTTTCTAAGTACCTCTTAGTGTAATTATTCCTTACTCTTCCAGAACCATCTATTATGATTCAATTAGACTTCCAATCTCTAGAAGATATTGATACTGTTGCAATGGTGTTGGGTTGTTTCCCATCTTTTATTAATACGGTAATTGATACACCTTCTCGATTCTATACCCTAAAGAAAATTCCTAAGAAGGGAAAAGGCCAAAAAGGGCAATACCGCCTTGTTTACGAAGTTGATTCAGAGCTTAATGTTATCCAGAAGAATATTGCTACAGCTATTGCTTCAAAAATACAATTTCCTGAATATGTGCAAGGCTTTGTAAATAAACGCTCAATAGCTACTAATGCCGCACTTCATTTATCTCAAAAGTATGTTTTAAATCTTGATATAAAAAACTTTTTCGATAGTATAAACCAAAAACAAATTATTGAAGTTTTTAAGGAAATTGGCTGTACAGAAACAATTGCAGAAATCTTTGCTAGATTATGTACATTTAACGGACATTTAGTGCAGGGTGCTAGTACAAGTCCTATATTAGCTAACCTGGTATGCAAGGAACTAGATCAAAATTTTGTAGAATTAGCCAAAAAATATAATTGCTCTTATTCTAGATATGCTGATGATATTACTTTCTCCGGCGACATAACACCTCGTAAAAAAGAAATCGAGAAATGTTTAAAAAAATATGGATTTGAGTTAAATCCAGTAAAGTGGAAAGGTCAACCAAGAGGTAAATCACAATACGTCACGGGGCTAACAGTTTTCGATAATACAAAACCTCGTATACCAAGGGTTATAAAGAAACAGTTACGGCAGATTTTATACTATGCTTCTAAATACGGTTGGAGTAACCATAAATATAAAGTTAGTATCTGTATCCAGAAAAATATGTATTATGACATAAAACAAATAGATGGAATGATTGCTTTTATGTATTCAGTAGAGCCAGAACAAGCTTTAAAATTTGATCTACAATGGCAAAAAATTCTCAAAGAACAAGATATAGATTATGTAAAAGGGCGTGACCCAAATGTTATTTTTGCACGTCGTTCTCAGGTGCAGACAGATATTAGCGAGTAGGTTAGGTTGAGGAACAAAACTCAACAATCATTACTACTCATTAATAATAATAATTTTATAAAAATCAACTTTCTTACTCTCTTCCTTCGTATACTTCGTGTCTTCGTGGTTCATTAAATAATAGTTGACACAAGAAAACCCAACATCACCCAAACCACCCAACCATCACCAACTATCACGAATAGTTTTTTCTACCAATGGCAGAAAATGACAAAAACCGCCATGATATAGAAAACAACATTCAGGAAATCACCTCATGAAAAGTATGAATATTTCCTTACCTAACACCATGCGCGATTATATAGAAAAGTAGCGCAAAGAGGTTACAGCAGCGAAGCGTGAATATTTTCGGGAATTAGTGCGACAAAACCAAAAACTCCAAAGCAAAAGAACAACTACAAACCATGCTTTTGACAAAATTCGTTTAACGCAACAATTAGTGTTTTTATAGATGCTAAATTAATTGAAAAAGATTTAAAAGAACTGCCAAAAACCCATGTATGTTACAGTTTACAATCAGATTTAACTCTGAGCTTAAAGTTTTTTGAAATAGGAAAGACATACTGGGAGTTAGGGATGAATGGTACTGATTTTTTATCAGTTAATGACAACATTTTGATTGAATTTTTACTAAAGCAATTACCAGACGTGGAAACTGTTTTAGATGGTAGATATGTGAGAACTGATAATGCTGTAAAAGGGTATTTCTACTTAAGTAGAATAATTGTTGGAAATACTGAAATTTAAAGAACTTCAACATCTCTAACTACATCTAACAACATTTGTAAAAAATCATCAAACTCTGAAAGTTTGCCTGTAAATTGAACATCTGATTGACTTTCTATTTCTATCAATCCATTAGGTGTTTTAACTCTCAGCTTTATTTTATGTTCATAGTTATCGTCAGCATCATTTAAAGGTGTTTTTTTCCAAACAATAAAAACGTTATCTTTTTCCAGTAATTTATCGTAAACATTACTATAAATGAAAGTTTCAGAGGATTTATAAATTGATATAGAGCCATATCCTGAACCACCAAAAGCATTAGGGTTTTTAGCAAAACACTCTAGGGATTTGAAAGTTCCATTATCAACAAGACTGACAGAACCATCCATTAATCCCATTACTCTATAGTTAGCAGGAATTTTCAAAGCAACACCAAACTGTTTTAATTCAATATTTCTACTAAGTTTAGAAGGATATTCTGCTTCAATACCACAATTAACCAAATTAGATGTTTCAGCTTTTACAGGAAAACTAATTAAGTTAGTGATTAAGCAAGATAGAAATATAGTAGACAGAAGTGTTTCTTTTTGAGTTTTATGTTTATGAGACATGACTTTTACTGTAGAAAGTGAGTAGATGTAAAACTATTATTTAAAATCAATTGAGAAAATTGATATTTATTCCTGCGGTTCTTCTTCAATATGCCACCGAAAAACAGTTTCTTGGTTAGCTCCATTGTTTGCAGTTGTCACATACAAAATTTCTCCATAAGCACTTTCAAATCTAAAAAGACAAAGACCTAAACCTGTACCAGCACAATCTTGAATTTCTGTATACTCTTTTTTAGTAAAAAAATAATCTACTGGTGCGCTTCTTTGCGAGTTCATTAATTGCTCGTGATTAAATACTGATTGCCAACCAGCTTCTAATAACATTTCCCTAGCTTTTGAATAAGGCATACCTTGTTTAAGTTTTGGTATTTCTTGCCTGACACAAGGTTTTGTATTTATAGTTGGCTTTGTTGTTTGTGCAACCACACTACCCTCAAAACTGGGAATAATAATAGATAAAATCACCGTACTTATACTGATAAGACCTATAGAAAATTTAATAGACATATTTTTACTGTGTGTAGCTAGAACTTGTACTACTTATTATACACACAAATAGTTAAATGTAACTAATAATTCCTAAAAAAGCGAGTAGGTTAGGTTGACACCAATAAACCCAACATCACCCAAACCACCCAACCATCACCAACTATCACGAATAGTTTTTTCTACTAATGGCAGAAAATGACAAAAACCGCCATGATATAGAAAACAACATTCAGAAAATCACCTCATGAAAAGTATGAATATTTCCTTACCTAACACCATGCGAGCTTACGTAGAAGAACTGGTCGCGCAAGGTGGTTACAGCAGTGTCAGCGAATATTTTTGGGAATTAGTACGACAAGACCAAAAACTCCAAAGCAAATGAACAACTACAAACCCTGCTTTTAGAAAGTTTGAACTCTGGAGAAGCTACAGAAATGACTGCACAAGACTGGGAAGATATTCGTCAAGGTGTACGTTAGCAGTGATGTTTACAATCGAGAAAGCATATTCATCACAGATGTATCTACCAGTTTATAAGATATCTGTTTATTTACATATTTCATAATAGAATCCATAATTTCTTGTTGTAAAATTTCACATAATACTTGTTTATTACCTTCCTTTAGTTCTAATACTAACTCTTGAGTTTTCAAAGAGATATCTTTCATAGTATCTTCTTCAGGTAAAATTACAGGGGTTTTTAAAACATATTTAGCAGAATTATTAGCAGATGGATTAATAGATTTTAAACATACCCAAAAAACCGGAGAATTACAATAAGCTAATAGAAAATATAAATCAATAGAAGATTTAGGAAAAATTCCTACTATAGATTGGTCAAAAAGACTTTCTTCAATTAATGCTGCTGTAGGACGTTTAGATGTTACCATTGGAAAACCAATTCCTGTTTTAAAGTAGTAAGAAGAATTTTGAAACCTTGATTTTTTATTATTTTTATAATGTTGAATTGCTTCCAAACTCCAATCTACATACCATTGAGTAGGTTTAATAAAATGAAAACCACCACCTTTGAGAATAGGAATAAAATGTTTAACTCCTGCTATTCCCTGTAAAGGATGTTGTAATGTGGAAGGTGTAGATTCAATAGTATTAGAATCAACAAATAAATAATCGCTAGAACCTTTAACAGAAATTGATGCTTTACGCAAGAATATTTTATCATTTCCTGAATAAAAACCTGTTACACAGTCAGCAATATCAGCCATTTTAGTTACATAACTTGAGATTTGTGTAACAACTGAATCATGACGTGATATAGGAATCGATAAAGATTCACTCTTGAGAATATCTTTTTGTAGAATAGACTTGTAATTGTTTTGATTTAACGATAAATGTAAATCTGCAATTTTATCAATAAATCTGATAGCAAACGAGTGATTAGATTGTGGTTTTTGGGAATATATAGAAATAATACAAAGACCAGCATAACCAAAGGAAATACCAGGAAATAAAGATGAACGAAAAACATCTATACTTTCAATAGTAAAATCTTCTAGAAGATAACGCCTAATATTAATATGACTGTGAAGATATAAAAAAGTGTCAGGAATAATAAATACAAGTTGTCCTTTTTCTGCAAGCAATTTGAGACAACGTAGCAAAAAAATAGTATAAGTTTCTCGAATATAAAATCCTGGATATTTTCTTTTTAATTCTGTACGACGATCATATTCTTGCCAACCTCCATAGGGAGGATTACCTAAAATTTTGGTAAATTTATGACCAAAAGATTCACATAGGTCTAAATCTGGGCAAAAAATTGTGTCACGCTCTCTTATCTCTACATTTTTAAATTGGCTAAACTTTAATCTGAGTTTTTTTGCATATTCAGGGTGTAATTCATAAGCAACAGATGATATATTTTTATTCGTTTGAAGTGCTGCTTCTAAAAGATGTCCTTCTCCAGCAGATGGTTCAAGTAGTTTATCATGATTGTCTAGTTTCAAAAGTGAAACCATATAAGAAGATAAAGATTGATCTGATGTAAAATAAGTTTGGTATTGATCTTTAGATTTTGTTTCTATTGCCATTGTAAATATCCCATTAAATTAGATTGCTGAAAATCACTAACTGTTTTTACTAATAAATCATTTTGCCAATCAATATTTAAGTTAATCCAATTTTGAATATCAAATCCAGTAAAATCTCCAATTTAAGGTGTGAACTCTGGAAATGCAACAGAAATGACAGCACAAGATTGGGAAGATATTCGTCAAGCAGTGCAAGGATAGAATAAAATTGATACTAGAATTATTAAAATTTAGCACCGGGAGCAAATTTGCATCAAGAGGACATAATTTATCAACAAATTATAGCAATTGCCAGAAGTTACGGAATATTTGATTGTATCCCCTGCGCTAGAGCAATCAAAGAATTTTTAATTAGACAAGGTATTCATGGCAAACATATTAAACTAGATACAAATTCTCAAGATCCCATTTATGGCAGAATTTATGATGATAGTATTGGAGAATTGATTGCTACTACTGGTCATCATGAAGGTGTTATAATTGAGATCAATGGGGTGGAAATTGTTGTTGATAACATCCACCATCAAGGAATTACGCGATTAGACTGGATACAGAATCTCTATTCACCTATTTTAGATGCAGGATTAGAGTTTCAAATCACAGAAACATACTTTTAACCTAGAAAATTAGGGAGTTAAATATGGATAATCTCTACAAATTACTGCAAAAAATTAAAAAAAGACCTGCAATGTATTTAGGTAAAAACTCTATTTTTAGCCTCCAATCTTTTTTAGACGGCTACTATTTTGCTCGTCGAGAAATTGGTATTCCCTTAACAGCAGAAGAAACCGAATTTCAAGATTTTTTACAATGGATAAGACAGAAATTTAATGTAGAAACAGGTCAATTATGGTCAAGTATTTTGCTTTTCCATTCAGCCGATGAAAAAAGCGCAGTAGATAGATTTTTTACCTTGTTTGAAGAATTTAGTCAACAACAGAAAAATCATGAAACAGCAAAAATTAATGAAGTAGCATCTTCAAGTTGATAATACCAATTATTTGGTACTTCAGCACTCAAATTATCACACATCCAACGATAGGAGTTTTCAATTTCTTGAAATGCAGTAGGTTGAATAATAACTTGATAATTCATGAGCGAGGAGGAATATTATATTTTGTTTGTAAGGTTGCCAAAGCTTGATCCGCAGGAATCCCTTCACCGCGCTCAAATTCATCTAATCCTTTACGAATACCTACTATTGTTTCTAAGTAATCTATTCTTTCTAACAATTCTTGATAGGAAACTGGGGGTTTTTGTGGTGCTGTTTTGAGTGATTGCAAAAAACCAAGCACATCTTCTAAAAGTTCGCTGGGTGTGTTGTCAATTTCTTGTAACAGTAATTCTTTGATAGTCATTACAGTTAATAAATCTGATTGATATTTTTATTATAGCAATTATTTTCATGTTTTATATGGATAAGTTAATTGTTTTTATTACAACTAAAGTAAGTAAGTTAGGTTGACACAAGAAAACCCAACATCACCCAAACCACCCAACCATCAACAACTATCAGGAATTATTAGGTTTTGGAGACAATAACCGAGCAATTCATGTAGTTTGTTCACCCAAAAACGAATATCTAGCAATTATCACCGCTTACATTCCCGAACCAACACAATGGTCATCTGATTTTAGGAGGAGAATTTAAAATGGAATGCTTATATTGTAAAGGTAAAATGCACCGAGGAACAGCCCCTTTTACTATTGATAGAAAAGGCTATCATATCTCTTGGGATGCCATTCCTGCATGGGTTTGTGAGCAGTGCGGTGAATCACTTTTTGAAGCTCGTGAAGTTGAATTAATTCAAGAAGCACTGACAGTTTTAGACCGAGGAACAGAAGTTTTAGTAAGTTCATAATTACGTTAGTTATTAGGTTGGGTTGACACAAATAAACCCAACATTACCCAAACTAACCAACCATTACTAAATAACATGAATTAAAAAGTTATAAACACTAAAAATATCAAAATCAGCTATACTACTAATAGTATTACCCTGGTTAGGATATGGCTAAAATCTCAATTTCATTGCCAGATGAACTACTAAATTACATTGACCAAAAAGTTGATAACCGTAGTGCATTAATTGAAAGTCTCTTGAAACAATGGCAAGAAAAACAACAAAATGAAGCACTAGCGGCAGCTTGCGCCTTGGTTGATGAATTAGAATTAGGTTGGGAAAGTGAATGGCAAAACATAGCGATTACCGAATGGGAAGCATCTGGATCGTAACATTTGACCCATCCGTAGGTACAGAAATTCAAAAAACTCGTCCAGCACTGATAATTTCTGGAACTTTGTTTAATAACCAACGCAGCAAAGTCACAGTTTTACCTTTTACTTCTGCAAAACCTAATAACCCCCGTATTTCACCAGCAGTAGTAGAAGTACCTGCATCAGCACAAAACGGACTTTCTGTAGATAGTCTTTTGATATGTGTTGAACCGATGACTTTTGATAAAGTTCGTTTAACGCAACAATTAGGAGAATTAGAAGCAGAATTATTAGAAAAAGCGCAAAATATTTTGCGGCGATACCTGAGTTTAAATAATAGTTAATTGTAGTAAGTAGGTTAGGTTGACGCAAGAAAACCCAACTATTAAATTAAAAAAAGACCTCCCAAAAAAACCGCTATGAAATTTCAAGTAATATTCACCTATGATTCAGAATACGAAGGTTACATTGCTGAAGTACCAGAACTTCCTGGTTGCGTCAGTCAAGGTAAAACCTTAGATGAAGCAATTACAAATATCAAAGATGCTATAAAAGGCTATCTTCATGTATTAGAAAAACATGGTAAACCCTATGTACCAAAAGAATCTCAATCTTTTGTAGGAGAAGTATTAGTATAAATGGGACGTTTATCAAATATCTCCGGTAAACAAGCAGTCAAAATCTTTGAAAAACTGGGCTATGTTGTAGACCATCAAACCGGAAGTCATATCATACTTTGGCACGAATCAAAACCTATTTTATCAGTTCCTAATCATAAAGAACTAGCACCAGGTTGATTGAGAAGTTTAATTAGACAAGCAGGAATTACCGTAGATGAATTTTTAGAATATAAGTAGACTAATATCTAGTGAGTAGGTTGGGTTAACGCAAGGAAACCCAACATCACCAGCTATATAGAACAGAAATAAGCATTATCTAAGCATCTGTTAAAATAGGAATAATAAAGTTAACAACAATAATTATGATTGAATTACAACAATTGCAAGAACAGGTATTAAAACTACCGATCAGAGAACGCTGGCATCTTGTACAAACTTTACTAGCATCAATTCAACAAGAAACCCTATCTTCTATACCTCTACAACCCACCATCGAAAACTTATCTGAACTTGCTCCCTGGACTCAAACTTTAATAGGTGTAATAAGCTTAAAATCAGAAAATACAAAAGAGAGTTATATTGATGATTAAGAAGATAAATATAGTTAAAAAATTACAGCACAAGACCGGGAAGATATCCGGTAAGCAGTATAATAGTAATAAAACAATTCAAAACAGGTAGTAATTATGGATATCAAACTTGCAGAAATATCTCAAGAAATTAACAGCTTACCCGAAGAAGCACAAATCTTACTCCTTGATTTTATTCAGATATTAAAAAAACATTATCCACAACCAAAACGAGAAAATACAATCACATCACAACCCCATCCATTAAACACATTTATAGAAAAATATGGTGCTTGGGAAGATGAACGCACAGCAGAAGAAATCGTTAAAGAAATTTATGACAGTCGTACTATTTACCACTCTGATATTAGCTTATGATTTACTTATTAGATACAGATACCTGCATTTACTGGTTAAAAAATATTACTTCAGTTACAAATAAAATTCAAACAATAGGATGGGAAAATATTTGTATTTGTAACATCACCGTTGCTGAATTATATTTTGGTGCTTACAATTCTCAAAAAGTAGCAGAAAATTTAACTCGTGCAGAAAACTTTATTCAAAATATTGCAGTGATAACTTTAGATAATAATGCAGTCAAAAAGTTTGGTGAATTAAAAGCCGAACTGAGAAAAATAGGACAACAAGTAGCCGATTTTGATTTATTAATTGCTAGTGTCGCATTAACTAGAAACTATATTTTAGTCACTAACAACACTCGTCATTATAGCCGAATTTCCGAGTTAAAATTAGAGAATTGGTTTTCTCATTAAAAAGGATTCCTGTAGTGAGTAGGTTGGTTTAAGTGCAGCGCAACCCAACATCACCCAAACCACCCAACCATTACCAAATATATAGAACATAAATCACCATTATGTAAGAATCTGTTAGAATAGGAATAATAAAGTTAACAACAATAATTATGATTGAATTACAACAATTGCAAGAACAGGTATTAAAACTACCAATCAGAGAACGCTGGCATCTTGTACAAACTTTACTAGCATCAATTCAACAAGAAACCCTATCTTCTACACCTCTACAACCCACCATCAAAAACTTATCTGAACTTGACCCCTGGACTCAAAGTTTAATAGGTGTAATTAGCTTAGAATCAGAAAATACATTATTATAGTAATAACATAATTCAAAAACAGGCAGTAACTATGGATATCAAACTTGCAGAAATATCTCAAGAAATTAACAGCTTACCCGAAGAAGCACAAATCTTACTACTTGATTTTATTCAGATATTAAAAAAACGTTATCCACAACCAGGAAATCATCATCAAGAAAAAACCATCTATGAGAAATTTGATGAAATTGGATTAATTGGTTGTTGTGCTGTGGAAGAAAATTTATCAACCACCTATAAAGAAGTTTTATCTAATACACTACCAAATAAATATGATAATCGTTGATACAGGATTTTGGTTAGCTCTCATTGACCAAACAGACACCTACCATGAAAGAGCAAAACAGGCTTTAAAAAAATGCAATGAACCTTTAATTACAACATGGTATGTTGTCACAGAAACCTGTTATCTTTTCCTAACTCGCAAAGGATTTCAAGCACAAATTACTTTTTTAAACAGTCTGCAACAAGAATTATTTACAGTCTTTAATTTAGGACCTCACCATACTCCGCGAATTATTCAGCTAATGGAACAATATGCTAATTTACCAATGGATTTAGCTGATGCTTCCTTAGTAATTTTAGCATAATATTTAGGACATGGGCGCATTTTTTCAGTAGATCAACGGGACTTTAATACCTATCGTTGGAAGCAAAGTTATCCTTTTGAAAATTTGCTGTTTTGAGCTAATTTATAGTAAGATAGTGATGTTTGCAGTTTAAAAAAGATTTAATAACTAACTAGGTTTCTTAACCATGAGTTATAATCAAAAATAAAGTCATAAACATAAATTTACTATGACTATCCAAACCTTAGACAAAACCACCACAATTTGCGAACAGCGATTTCTTCTACCTGGTTATTACACCTGGAAGGAATTTGAAATCATAGAAACCTTAACCGCAGATGCTGGAAACTTGCGGATAACTTATCTTGATGGGTGCATAGAATTTATGACACTTGGTGAACAACACGAAAATATCAAAAAAATTATCGCTATTTTGATAGAAGCATATCTCTTTGAAACAGGGATAAACTTTATCCCAGTCGGTAGTGCTACTCGTCGCGCAAAAGAAAAGAATGCTTCCTTTGAACCTGATGAATCTTATTATATCGGAGAAAAAAAATCCAATCCAGATTTAGCAATTGAGGTGAATATTACCAGTGGTAGTATTGATAAACTGGAAAAATATAAAAGGTTTAATATTACCGAAGTCTGGTTTTGGGAAAATGATCAATTATCTCTCTATCATCTGAAAAATAATAACTATGAGCAAATTAATCAAAGTGAATTATTACCAGATTTAGATATAGATTTGTTAGTAAATTGTGTTTTCATGCCTTCCATTATTGATGCGAGAACAGAATTTATTAAAGGTCTTAAACAGTAGTTTGTAGTAGTTTTTAGGTTGGGTTGACGCAAGGAAACCCAACAATAATTATAATAATGATATAAACATCAAATCTCTTCCTCAGTTCCGGCGTAGTTTGAAAAGCACTTGCTAACCGCAAAGCAATATTAGGTGTTACACTTGCACGTTCATTCACAATTTCTGAAACCGTTTTGCGAGACACACCCAAAATATTAGCCAATTCTGTCACCGTCATATTTAAAGGTTATTTTTGCCTTCATGCTTTCATTGGGATGCTCCCCAGAAAATACCCGTCATCAACAGTATGAAGATTTCCTTGGGTTAGGGGTTTAGCATTTCTGAACCCTAATATTCTTATCATACTTACAACTGATGACAAAGGGGACACAAATCTGGTGAAATAAAAATAATGTTGTCATAATGTTGTCATAATGTTGTCTAAACTGTAATCATGACAGATCGTGTATTAATACTAGGTGGAAGGGGACGCATTGGTAGCGCAGTTGCTAATGATATTCTCAGCCACACCCAGGCAAATATTACCATCACTGGACGTTCCCCAGAGACGGGAAAGGGTGTCAGCTTGTCTTCGGGAGGAAGAGAGCAATTTCTGATTTTAGATTTGAGTGAGGTGGAAAAATTACAAGAGGCGATCGCCAACTCTCACCTCGTTATCCACTGTGCAGGACCATTTCACTATCGAGACACCCAAGTTTTAGAAATTTGCATTGATCAAGGTGTCAATTATCTTGATGTTAGTGATCACCGTTCCTACACCCAAAAAGCCCTAAAATTACATGAAAAAGCTGTTAATGCTGGTGTCACCGCAATTATTAACACGGGTATTTTCCCTGGTATTTCTAACAGTTTAGTCCGTCAAGGAATCGAACAATTTGATTTACCAGAAAAAATACATTTAAGTTATTTAGTATCTGGTTCTGGTGGTGCTGGTGTTACAGTCATGCGAACCACTTTTTTAGGTTTACAACATTCTTTTAATGCTTGGATTAATGGCAAATGGCAGTTAATTAAACCCTATACTGATAGGGAAGAAATAAATTTTTCCCTACCCTACAAACGCAATGGAGTTTACTGGTTTGATATGCCAGAAACTATCACCTTACCCCATTCTTTCCCCACTGTCAAAACTGTAATTACTAAATTTGGTTCAGTTCCTGATTTTTATAACCATCTCACTTGGATAACCGCCCATATTTTTCCTAAATGGTTAATACAGAAGAAAGAAACCATTGAATTTTTATCTCATGTTAGTCATCGCATGACCGATTTTACTAATATCTTTACTGGAATTGGTGTAGCAGTACGCGCAGAAGTCACAGGAAAAAAAGATAGTAAAACAGCAGCTTATGTTTCTACATTAATCCATGAAAATACAGCCATTGCTTCTGGTTTAGGTACTGGTAGTATTGCCAAATTATTATTAGAAGGTAAATTGAAACACCCCGGAGTTTTACCTGTAGAAGCAGCATTAACTACAGATTTATTTAAACAAATAATGGAAGAAAGAAAAATACAAATTGGTTCTCATTGGGTAACAATACATAGGAGAGAATAGGAAGGATCAGGTAACAGAGGAGATGACGGAGATGGGGAGATAAATTAAGTCAAAAGTCAACATTAATAACTTCTGAATCCTGAATTCTGACTCCTGACATTAAAACTATTCAAACTCATCAATATAAATAGGTAGAAATAACCTCAAGATAGATTTTTTATACATATTTGGCATTTATGGTTATATTTGTTAATCTAGTAAGAAATCATTTTTAATCTTCTGTATTATGCCCAGCTTACCTACTCTGACAACTCCCCAATTTATCCAACGCTTCCAATGGTTATTCAACCCTTGGGGATTTATGGAAAAAAATGCCAAAGATTATGGTGATTTTTTCCAGACATATATTCTTGGTAAAGAACCAATTATATTTATTAGTCATCCCCAAGCAATTCAAGAACTTTTTGCAGCTTCTCTAGAAAAATTAGATGCTAGAGGTTCACAACTTTTAAAATCTTTTTTGGGTGAAAAATCTTTATTGTTGCTGAGTGGAACAGAACACCAACGTCAACGGCGATTATTAACACCACCATTTTATGGCGATCGCATGAAAGCCTATGGTAAAACTATCACTGATATTACCAAAGAAGTGATCAACAAATGGCAAATAGGTACACCATTTTCTGTCAGAGAATCAATCCAAGAAATTTCTCTAAAAGTTATTTTACATACAGTATTTGGCATCTGTGAAGGAGAAAGATTTAGAGAATTAGAAAAGCTGCTTTGTTCACTTTTGAATTTCGGTGATACTCCCCTACGAGCAGCCGTTAATTTTTTCCCAGCACTACAAGTAGATTTAGGAGAATGGAGTCCCTGGGGTTATTTTTTACGACAAAGGGAAAAAATTGATCAATTATTATATGCAGAAATTCAAGAACGCAGAGATCATCCTGATCCAAATCGAACTGATATTCTTTCTTTGATGATGTCAGCGCGAGATGAAAATGGTGAAGCCATGACCGATGTAGAATTGCGAGATGAATTAATGACTTTGTTAGTAGCAGGTCATGAAACCACAGCTTCCGCAATTACATGGGCATTATATTGGATTCATCATTTACCAGAAGTGCGAGAAAACCTGTTACAAGAGTTAAATAACATAGATGAAAATACAGATAAAAACGAAATTTTTCGCCTACCTTATTTAACTGCAGTTTGTAACGAAACTCTCCGCATTTATCCCATTGCCATGATTACCTTACCGAGAATTGTTAAATCACCAATAGAAATCATGGGTTATGAATTTCCCCCAGGTTCATGGTTAGTAGGCTGCATATATTCAACCCATCGCCGCCCAGATTTATATCCCGAACCAGAGAAATTTAAACCAGAAAGATTTTTAGAAAAACAATTTGCACCCTATGAATATTTACCCTTTGGTGGTGGAAATCGTAAATGTTTAGGAATGTCATTTGCACTATTTGAAATGAAGCTAGTTTTAGCCACAATTCTTTCACAATTAGATTTTCAATTAGTGAACAACATTCCTGTTAAACCCGTGCGTCGTGGTGTCACCTCAGCCCCTTCTGGTGGTAAATGGTTAGTGGCAAAAGGAAAAAGAGAAAGGGTAAAAACTACTGCGGGAGTTTAGTTATATTGGTAATTGGTAATTGGTAATTGGTAATTGGTAATTGGTAATTGGAAAAAATAAAATTGATTACCCAGTCACCAGTCACCAGTCACCAGTCACCAGTCACCAGTCACCAGTCACCAGTCACCAGTCACCAGTCACCAGTCACCAGTCACCAGTCACCAGTCACCAGTTTACCTACCAATATTTGGCTCAAATTTCAAATAAGTACCTCCCAAACCTTCAACAATACTGCGGGTATTTGCATCTATCATTTTTTGATAGGTTTCTCCATCACTACCAGGTTTACCTAGTCCATCAATATAAAGTTGTCTATCAAAAAGTTTCACATTTGCTTTACTGGTAATAGGTTGAAGTGACATAAGATTAATTGTTGTATCTGCAAAAACTGTTGGTGCTTTTGTTTTTTGAATATATTGGGCTAAATTTTTCACTTTTGTATCTGTTAAATTATCTTCATTCCTAATATCTGCTAAACTACCTTTATAGGGAAAACCATAAGCTTTGACATAATAAATCATGGCTTCGTGGGTTGTTAGCAATTTGCGATTTTTATCAGGAATAGTGTCAAGTGTGGACTGAACCCAGTTGTTTAGTTTGTTTAATTCTTGGGTTAATTTACTGGTATTGCTACTATATTCTTTTCGATGTTGAGGTAATATTTTACTTAAATTACTATTAACTACTTCTGCCATTTTAATAGTATTTTTCACATCATGCCAAATATGTGGTTCAGTGAAACTTTTACCATTTTTACGTAATCTTTCAGGTGTGGTGACAGCACGTTGAGCAACTGCTATTTTGGGTGCATTATTTTGAGCATTTTGAATAACTTTAATTAAAATTGATTCAAAATTATAACCATGATATAAAATAAGTTTAGCTTGTTCAATGGCTTGAATATCTTCTGATGTCGGTTCATAAATACTCGGATTTAAACCAGGAGGAATTAAACAAGTCAAGTTTATTGTTTCTCCCGCAACTTGTTTAGTTAAATCACATAATACACTGGTAGTTGCCACTACTTGAGGAAGATTTTTGTTAATATTTTGCGTCTGATTATACTGAATATATCTGGTATTGAAATTGCGATTGTTGCAACCAGAAAATCCCAGGGAAATCACCAATAAGGCAATATTTAATAAATTCTTGTATATGATTTTTTTTGTCATAAATAACTGCTATTTCTAAATTAAATTTAAATCAAAAAATAGGGAGCATTCCAAATGTGTAAATTTATGTTGATCTAACGAAATAAAACGCTCCCAGATCCTGATATGATTGAACCACAAAGGGCGCAAAGGACACAAAGGTAAGAGGTTTTAAGAGATTTTTTAGTGTTGCTGGGGTTATTTTTTCAAAGTTGGGATGCTCCAAAAAATATTGTGGTGTTTTAAGAGCTAAATTAATCAAGTAGTAAAGGCACAGAAATGAGTAATACTGTGCCGGAATTTGGTTTCATAATTGCTAACTTGATTAAAAGTCAGCACTAGGTAATTTACCTTGCAACTTATGAAAATTAGATTGAACACAAGCACTACAACTGCAACCAATATTATTTAAAATTTGCTGGTTTTGTTGTTTGAAAATGGGTTTTGTTAATTCGGGAATTGGTTGTACAGATGCCGCTACAATCTGATCAGAAGTAGCTACAGTCTTCCATCTAGTAGATGCTTGTGCTGGACTTACTAGCAAAAACAAAGATGCTAAAAACAGATGACAAGCCAGAAAAATCAGTTTAGTTATGTTTTTAGTTATGTTCATAGTTCACCCTTAAAGGCTGCTGATACAGCATAACCAATTATTCAACATTAGTCATTAGTTTTTGACCAAATTAGTAGCTCTCCTTGTTCCCCACCAGCGGCTAAAAATTTACCTTGGGGATGCCAAGCTAAAGTAGAAAAACCACCACGTACACCTGTGAGAATTTGCGATACTTCAAAATTCTCGTTCCATAAACATAACCACCCATCAGCACCAGCAGAAGCAAGTATATAACTTTGGGGTGCATAGGCGATCGCATTAATTATATCCACATGATTGGTTAAAATTCGCGCTTCCCAACCTAAAGATTCATCCGCTGATTTTTCCCAAACTACCACACCTTCCACACTGGAAGCAGCTAAAAGCGGCGCACCTGTAGCAGTTGTAATTTCTGACCAAGCTAACTGACGAATTTTACCTGGAAAACCACGCATAACCCAAGGATCAGGATTTTCCCATTCTAAAACGGTGACGCTACGATCCATATTTCCTGACGCTAAATATTTACCATTAGGTGACCAAGCCATTGCTACACTAACTGTACCCATAGCTAAAATATACGGTTCATCATCCCAATCTTCACTATTCCAAATTTTCACTCCTTTATAACCACTAATAGCTAAATATTTTCCATCTTTACGCCAATCAATTCCTAAAATTGATGAATTTTCAAAGTTAAGAGTGACAACAATTTCTTCTGTTTCTACATCCCAAACTTGCACATAACGCCCTAAACTAAAAGCTAATAGATTATTAGTATGATTCCAAGCTAATTTATCAACCCAAGCAGGGGCATTTTCTAAGGTTTTAATTAATTGATTTTCTCGCCAAATCTTTACTTTTCCATCTTGTCCACCCACGGCTAAATATTTACCATCAGCGGAAAAAGCTACACAGTCTATTGATTTACCTGTAGTTGTTTGTAAGTGAGTAATTTCGCAATTTTCCCAGATTAAAACTTCTCCCGCAGCAGATATTACAGCCAGTTTTTCACCTGTGGATGACCAATTTAGAGAGGTGATATAATCTGCAAAATGACCTGAATAGTAGGTTGTAAATTGTTGAGGTTTGTTAGTTGTGAAATTCATATATTAGGTGATTGGTGACTGGTGATTGGTGATTGGGAAAAATCTTTTCTTCACCATCTCTATTTTCAGGGTTTAGCACTGCTAAACCCCTACGAATCCTGACTTTCTACAAATCCTGACTTTCTAAACAATACAAGCCAGAAAATCTTGTTTTAACTTGGCTTCATCTAAATTACGTCCAATAAAAACAAGTTCATTTTTTCTGGTTTCATTCTCTTTCCAAGGTCTATCTGCTTTACCATCAAAAATCATGTGTACACCTTGGAAAACAAAGCGGTTATCTTCACCAGCAATGTTTAAAATGCCTTTCATGCGGAAAATATCAGTTCCTTTGGTGCTAAGTAATTCTGACATCCAAGCATTTAATTTTTCCCCATCTATTGCACCTGATTCTACTAAAGCTATAGAATAAACACTTTCATCATGTTCATGGGCATCTTCACCTAAGAAGTTAGGATCAATTTCTAAAGCGCGTTCTAAATCAAAGGCATTTACCCCCAATAAAGCATCCATTGATAATTCAGAATTTCGGGTGCGGTAAATTTTCGCCATTGCATTCATTGAACGAATGCGTTTTTCTAATTCCTCTAAAATTTCTGGTGTGACTAAATCAGTTTTATTTAATAAAATCACATCAGCAAAAGCAATTTGTTCTTGGGCTTCGTCTGCTTCCCAATGTTGCCAAATATGTTTGGCATCTACCACTGTAACTACTGCATCTAGTGATAGTTGACTCTGCATATCTTCATCAACAAAGAATGTCTGAATCACAGGTGCAGGATCGGCTAATCCGGTGGTTTCAATTACTAAATGATCAAATTTATCCCGGCGTTTCATCAAATTACCAATGATGCGGATTAAATCACCACGCACTGTACAACAAATACAGCCATTGTTCATTTCAAATATTTCTTCATCTGCATCAATTACTAATTGATTATCAATGCCTACTTCCCCAAATTCATTGACGATAACTGCTACTTTTTTACCATGTTGGTAGGTGAGAATATGGTTGAGGAGGGTAGTTTTTCCCGCACCTAAATAGCCAGTTAAAACGGTTACGGGTACGGTATTTGCTATTTCTGAAGTCATCATAATTTTAAGGCAATTTTTAGATAATTTGATGATTGGTTCGTTGGCTATCAACAGTTAGGAGTCAGCTTTTTAACACTTATGTCAAAAATTCTTGTTTGCCATCTAGCAGTTAACCCAAATATTCTGACTCCTGACTCCTGACAGTCATTGAGAATCATTCTCTGTTTAACACATATTGGTTAAAAATGGCAGTATTGCATCAAAAACAATTGCTGGATATTCCTCATGAAGTCCCAAAGTACCAGGAATAATCACGCTGGTAATTTTTGGTAACTTTGCTAAAGCGTCCATTTCTTGCCGTGATTTTGGTGGACTAGACGCGCCTATAAATGCAATGATGGGAACGTTTACGGACTCAACCAAGGATAAAAATTCCGCTTGACTGTGAATAGTATCAATGTTGCCAGTGACAAAGGCCGCAGATGCAAATCTGGCGTTTGGTTGTTGGGTGGTTTGCCATTTTTCGGCGATAAATTCGGGTGTAAGTTTAGTTGTATCAGTGAAAACGTGACGGCGATACATCCAACTTAAAAAGGATGGGGTAGTGTTTAGCTTGTAGAGTGCTTGACCGAAAATAGGCGATCGCACCATCCCCCGCACCATAGCAGCTATATTGGCATTTGCCCCCATTGTTGGCAAGGGTCCGCGCCAAGTCGGTGCTAACAAGACAATTTTAGAAATAGCTTCTGGTTGTTTAAATGCCAGCTTTAATACATAACCAGTAGCATGACCAGCAGCAACCACAATAATTGGAGTATTAAAAACAGATTTCACAAAATCTGCTAAAAATTGCTCATATATGGCGGGATTGTAATCTAAACTCAAGCGTGAACTTTCACCAAAACCCGGCCAGTCAATAGCAGTAACCTGAAAATGGGTAGAGAGTAACTTGGCAAGTTCTCCCACTTCTCCCCGTGTGGAAACGCTACTAAAAGCAGGAAGTAATAAAAGTGGTGAACCCTCCCCTATGGTTTCATAAACCACCCGCAACGGCTGATTTTGCCAATTCCAGGGAAATTCTTTAACTTCACCAGCAAATACACCAGTAGTAGATAAAGTCGTCATTGGTGATTGGTAATTGGTAATTGGTAATTGGTAATTGGTTATTTTCTCCGATACAAAAAAGCTAACTAATGCTAACAAAAGTTGGCTTTTTCTTTCTGTTTCACCCTAGCAGTGTCGGCACTATCTAGTCCACAGGCTAACACGATCAATCTGACCGCTTCTTGTTTTAAATTAATCGCAGCGTTTAAATCTCTGTCAATCTCAAAGCCACAGTTATCACATTTAAACACTCTTTGAGATAATGACAGTGATGATTTCTTTTCTCCACAACCCCTCAGTCTTGCTACTCGGATAATATCTATCCACAATTACTAACTTACTACCATACAGTTGTGTTTTATATTCTAGCTGCCTTCTGAATTGATAAAAGCCCATATCGGCTATAGCTTTTGATAATTTCCCATTCGCTAACATCCCAGATACATTCAAATCTTCTATCCCTATCACCGCGTGGTTTTTGCTGATATGGGTGGTGATTTTGTGTAATGTATCTTTTCTGATGTTGGCTATTTTTTGGTGTAATCTCGCTATTTTGATTTGGGCTTTTCTATAGTTATTTGAACCTACTTTTTTATGACGGTTCAAATATTGCATTCTTGCTAACTTTTTCTCATACTTTTTATAACTTTTTACTCCATCAAATACTTCTCCTGTTGATAATATTGCTAGATGATTTATTCCTAAATCAACTCCTACAAACTCTTGATTTTTATGGGTTTGAGTCGTTTCTATTTCTATTTTCCAAGAGATAAACCACTTGTCAGCTTGTTTACTGATGGTGACAGATTTCGGTTGATATGCTGTAGGGAGAATTTCATAAGTTTTTATCCAACCAATTACGGGTACTTTTACCTTTCTGTAGTCAATTTTTATGACACCATCTAAGGTAAAAGAATCATCTCTCCCTTTTTTCTTAAACTTAGGAAAGCCTTTACTTTTTTTGAAGAAGGCTTTAAAGGCATCTGAGAGATATCTTAATGCGTATTGAGGGGCGCATTTAGACACTTCATAATACCAAGGATGGGTAGATTTAATGGCTGCTACTAACCATTTGTGTAAATCTATGGCTGTGGGAAATTTGATTTTGTCTTCTGGT